>JAUXCH010000916.1 GCA_030618975.1 Planctomycetia bacterium | reverse complement strand
GCCGACCGTAGACTGCGCGGATGGTGTCCACCGCCTCCGCCGCCCAGCGCCAGCTCGACGCGTACAACGCGCGCGACGTCGACACGTTCCTGGCCGCGTACGCCGACGACTGCACGGTGCGGAGCTTTCCCTCCGGCAAGGTCCTGATGGACGGTCGGGAGGCCATGCGGGACCGCTACGCGACCCTGTTCGCGGACCATCCCGACCTCCACTGCGAGCTCGTGCACCGCGTGGAGCACGAGTCGTTCGTCATCGACCACGAGCACGTGACGGGCCTGCGCGAGGACGAGGTCGTGCACGCCGTGGCGATGTACGAGGTGCGGGACGATCTCATCCAGAATGTCTGGTTCGTCCGGGAAGAGTGACATGTCGAGCACACGCCTGATCCTGATCGCGGCCCTCCTGTCGGTGCCGGCGCTGGCGACCCCGGCCTCCGCCGGGGAGTCCGGCGTCGAGGTCCTCTGCGACTTCGAGACCGGTGAGCCGACCGACACCTGGGAGTTCGACGGCGTGGGGGTGGCGGACATCACCGTCTCCGACGGCGCGACCGTGTCCGGCGGCCGCGGCATCCAGATGATCGGGAAGGGCCGGAAGGGGTCGATTCGGCAGGCGGCCCGGGTCCAGGACTGGCGGACCTTCCGCGCGCTCTCGCTCCACGCGGCCGTCGAGAGCGCGGGGCGGGTCGAGATGCGGATCCTGGCGCTGTCCGGACGGGGATCCGCCGCCATGCTCAGGCGCTTCTCCCTGGAGCCCGGGCCGTGGCGGGAGGTCGTGCTGCCCCTCTCCAGGTGGCGGGAGGACCTGCAGGATCAGGTCGGGGACTTCTCGCACGTCGAGACGATCGTCGTGCAGTGGGACGAAGGGGCGGGCGAGGTCTCGCTCGACGATCTGCGCCTGCTGCCCGGCCGGAAGGGCAAGGACAGCAGCCGCCCGACGCGGCGGGAGTTCCTCGAGCTCGCGTTCCCGGCACAGGACGAGCGGGCCTACCAGAACGCCGGCTTCCTCCTCGCGACGAACGCGCCGGAGTTGGACGAGAAGAAAGCGAAGCTTCTTCTCGCGCGCTGCGAGGAGACGAAGGCCCTTCTCACGAGCCGGTATCGCGTCCCCGACGGGCGGATGGAGAGGATCCCGCTCCTCGTCTTCGAGACGAAGGACGAGTACCGGCGCTACTTCAAGCGGCTGGGCAAGCGGTACGGCATGAACGTGACGCCCGGCGACAACGGCACGTCGGTCATGGGGATCTGCGCGAGCTACTACCACCCGAAGTACGGGTGGGACCGCCCGACGTTCACCTACCTCGCGGCCGGCGGCGTCATCCGGCGCCTGCTCGGCGTCGGGACGACGAAGAGCTGGGTCCTCGTCGGTCTCGCCTCCGCCGCGCAGGTACGCCTGCACCCGTCCGCCATGCCGGCCGACTTCGTGCAGAAGCAGATGCGGGGCTACGTCGACGGACCGCGGACCATCTTCCGGCCTCTCGAGGAGCTCCTCGACCCCGAGACCTCCCCAGGCCGCCACCGCGGACAGCTCGTCAGCCTGATGGAGTTCCTCGCGGAGGAGGAACCCGACGCACTCGCGGGATTCTGGAAGCGCATCCAGGCGTTCGAGCAACCGGTGGCCGCCGGCGCGCGCGAGGCGCTGCTGGAGGCGCTGGACACGGACATCGACTCCCTCGAGGACGACTACGTGGGCTGGGGCTCCGAGTGGCTCCCCGAACGCTGACCTGTGGCGCCGCCCCTTGGCGCGGACCCGTGGCGCAGATCCCTCGTGCAGAGGCCTGCCCTCCTCCCGTTGCGCCTCCCGGTGCTCGCGCCGGACGGTGAGAGTGGACCCCATCAGGACGAAGACCCCCCCCTGCCGGCGGCAGTCCTCACGGAAGGCAGGGCGGGACTCACCGCAGTGTGAGTTGGTCCTTCCGAACTCGGTCTTCAGTGCACGTTGACTTCGTACACAGGTGGGGTCCGACGCTCGTGGTCGGTACGGAGCAGGTCTCCACGTCGCTCGTCGTGGAGGTCCGGGCCACCGCACCGGCCCTGACGCGGCTACGGGAGGGCCTCCCGGGTGT
>JAUXCH010000945.1 GCA_030618975.1 Planctomycetia bacterium | reverse complement strand
GCGAGGGGAGAGAAGGCACTTCGTTATCTCGATGCGGCTCTCGACTACATGGAGAAGGCGTACCTGAACGACCAGGCGATCACGTTGGCTGACCGAGCATTGGATGTTCCGGATCCCCGTCCTGCATACTCCGACTCTGCGAAGCGAAGGAACAAGTCCCGGATCTCAGGCCGCCGCGAACCCGGCTCAAGTTCACCGTCAGAGTTGATCGCCCTCGTGACTCTTCCGTGCTCGAACTTGAAGAACGGCTGGCCGGGCACATTAGAGTTCGTGAGCTGCTTGCGGAGTTCGTAGAGCTCGCGCTCATAGTTACCAGCTTCCCCCGCCTGCAAGACGCGCTCCATGTGGCCCGCAACACTGGTCCGGAAGCTCCAAGATCCCCCAGCGCCTTGCCACATGAGCATCGAAGCTCTCCTTGGTTCAAGGGGCGGGAAGGAGCGCGGGATCGCTTCCCAGTACTCCTCCCTGGTCTGGTCAACTACTTGCCCCTGAGACCAGTCCAGGAACAAGCCTCGGGGCCCGAGCCCGCCGACCCTCTCGGGTAGCAGTTCAACCGTGGCGCCCCCTCTGCCGGGCTCCATCTCAACGCGGAGGTGTGCAGGAACGCGGCTGCTCGGCGGCTGAGCGAGCACGTGAGTAACTCTCTGCACCTGATCGTCCGCCTCAAGCCAGACCGAAAACTCCAGCTCCGTCTCTCCCCTATTGCTTGCGCGGCGGCCCGGTTCGCTTGAGCGCCGAGGAAGAGGTGCCCGCTGACCTCGACGAGATCCTGGATGCCGATGGCCGCTCCGCGTACGAGCGTGTCGTGCGCCTCGACGCGGGCGGAGATTGACGCGGATGGACGTGCCGCCCCGTGCGGGCTTCTCGGCCGCACGTCTTGGATCCGCGCGCTCCGCCGTTTGCCCCCTCGACCCTCTATTCGAGCTCGGGAGCCTGCGCTTCCCAGGCGCCGGCGACGCGGCGGAAGAGGTCCACCCGGGTCTGCATCGCCTCACGGTCCTCGGCGGGGGCGCCCGACACCAAGCGTCGGAGCTCGCGCCAGGCCGCTTCGAGCGACGCGTGCTCGCCGTCGGCCTCCCACAGGGCGAAGTGCGCCTCGATCCGCTCGGCCGCCGTCAGGCGTTCCGCGTGTTGCTCGAGCGCGACGCGCGCCGCCAGTCGGTCGCCGTCCGGCCGACCCGCCAGGTAGACCTGGGACAGGACGGCGAACGAAGGAACACCGCTCTCTCGCGCCCACGTGAGGGTCTCTCGCAGGCCCGCGACCGCTTCCTCCGGACGCCCGGCGCGCAGGAGCGCACGCGCGCAGTAGAAGGTGTGGGGGGGACCCAGGAGCGAGCCGCGCTCCGCCCGTTCCGCCGCCTCTTCGTAGAGCGCGTGCGCCTCCTCGTGGAGACTCTGGGCCTCCAGCAGGCGCGCACGGGCGATCGTGAGCCCGACGCCGAGCGAGGGCGGCCCGCGCCCACTCCACCCGGCCGCCGCGGCGTCCAATGTCCGCGCCGCGTCCGCGAACCGGCCGAGCAGCGTGAGCGCGTCCGTCTCGGCGATCGCCGCCTGCACCGGCACGTCCTCACGCCCCAACCCGGCCGTGATCTCACGGACGGAAGCCACCGCGTCGAGAGCGGCAGCCAGCGCACCGCGGGCTGCGTGGATCGTGCTCAGGGCGATGCCGGCCGAAGCGATCTGGACGCGGTTGCCGTCGCGTCGGGCGATCTCCCCGGACTTGGCGACGTGCCGGAAGGCTTCGTCGTAGCGCCCGATCATCGCGAGACACCGGCCCATGTTCAGGAGCAGGAAGTCGTCGCGGTGATGCATGCCGAGGCGCCGACCCAGCTCGAGCGCCGTGCGCGCGTGGCTCACGGCGTCTTCGAACCGGCCGCGACGGAACGCGAGTCGGCCCAG
>JAUXCH010000497.1 GCA_030618975.1 Planctomycetia bacterium | reverse complement strand
GTGTTCGTGGACGGGGCCGATGCGCTCCCCGAAGCGACGGCTGCCGCGCTCGCGTCGCACCTCGTGACCTGCAAGCTGGAGAAGGCACCGCTGGAGAAGGCGGTCAAGGTCCTCCTGCGGGACTCCGGCGTCCGGGTGGTCGTCGATCCCGCGGCGACCCGGCACTGCGCGCGTGCGAGGTTCACCGAGGCCTTCGAGACGCGCCGGCTCGACCACGCGCTCGCGTTGCTCCTCGTCCCCGCGGGCCTCGCGCTGCGCGTCGAGGCCGAGACGCTGCGCGTGACGGTCCGCTAGCCCTGGAGGCCGAGCGGCGGATCCCCGAGGTCGATCCTCCGCAGGATCGTCCGTGCATGGCACCCGATGTTCGACGAAGTGCGCGAGTTGGCCGCTGCGCTTTCCCCCGAATGCGCCGGGTCCACCGTGATCCCTGCTTCGGGTACGTTGATTCGCGAATGTCCGGCCCTCGCATCCTTCGAGCCCTCGGCCAGCCGTCGGCACCTCCACGCGCGCCGCTTCAAGCTAGATTGTCGGGTGCCATGGACCTCCACGATGAACTCCTCGGGCTCGTCGGTCTCTTCGCCGCGGAAGGCATCGACTACGCGATCTGCGGCGGCGTCGCCTTGGCGATCCACGGATACCCGCGCTTCACGAAGCACATCGACGTCCTCATCCGATTGGACGACGTCGATCGTGTCGTGGAGGCGGTGGCAAGACTCGGATTCGTGCTCGATTCCGGAAGCCTGCCGTTCGGTTCCGTGGGACCTCGGGCCCGTGAGGTGCGCAGGATCTCGAAGACCGACGGTGCCGAGGTCCTCACACTGGATCTGCTCCTCGTGACCCCGGTGCTCGAAATCGCCTGGAACAGCCGGGGGGTCTTCGAGTGGCGGGATCGGCGTCTGGTCGTCGTCTCGCAGGAAGGGCTTGCCGGGATGAAGCGTCTGGCCGGCCGGGAACAGGACCTCTTGGATGCGAAGAAGCTGGAGTCCCCGGATGACGAAGCCGGTCCGCAAGCCTGAAGGGCACGGCGGCACGGACATGTCGCCGGAAGCCGTCGACGTTCGTTTGCGCGAGCTCGCCCAGCTCTATCGCCTGGGTGTGAGCCTGAGGGGGGGGACGTTGGCTCGGCCCCCTCGACGAGAGCGAGGAGCGCCGGCCGGGCCCTTGAAGGAGGACGCGGCCCGAGCCCCTCCGTACGTCAGCGATGCTCGTCCTCCGGCAGGACACCGGTTGGGAAGAGCCGACGGTCTTCGAAGATCGTCGGCACCTCGATGGCGTAGTCCCGAACCAGGTAGACGATCCGGCACGTGCGCCAGAGGAACTCGCGGACGTCTCGGTGGTCGGCGTACTCGGGCACGACGCGCCCCCCTCCGTCGGCGAGCTGCCGCCGAGATCGATTCCGCCCCTCAGGTAGACTGCTCCACCGTGCCCCCTCTCCTACGAATCGCTTCCGTACGCCTGATCGGCGACCGCCGCGTCGAGTTGACCTTGACGGATGGTCGGAAGAAGGAGGTCGACCTGGAGCCGCTGCTCCACGGCCCGATCTTCGATCCGATTCGCATCCGCGATGAGCTGTTCGCTGCGGTTCGAGTGGACCCGGAGCTCGGCACGCTCGTCTGGCCCAGTGGCGCGGACATCTGTCCCGACGTCCTCATCCACGATCTGCCGCCCGTCTGAGAGGCTGGACGACGTCAAGCCCAGAGTCGCATGCACAGGTGGAGTCGTCGTCGCCCAGGAAGCCGCGCCCAGGCGCTCCGCAACCCCCGGGCACCCCCCGCCGCTGCACGCCCGAGCAGCGGTCGAGAGGCGATCTCGGAACCGCCTCGGGTCCAAGTGGGCCCGGATCTCATCCACGGCCGCGAGCCGTGCCGTAGAAAGTGGCCTACTTGACAGTAACGGACAAGAGGGCTATCGATGCTGGGTGGAACCGATCCCATGGCCGACTCCGCGATCCCCACCAACCTCCGCCGACTCCGGCGGGCCCGGCGTCTCAGTTAGGAGCGTCTGGCATCCCTGGCCGGTCTGTCCCGATCGGCCTACCGCAAGATCGAGGGCGGGAGATCGCAGCCTCGCGTGGCGCCCCTACAGGCCCTCGCACGCATCTTGGAGGTGCGGGTGGGCGACCTCGTCGAGGAGGTTCCGCCCCTGCGGGCCGTCCGCTTCCGCTCGAGGAAGCGCCTGCGCACCCGGGAGCAGATCCTGGTGGACACCGCGCGGTGGCTGGGGGACTTCCTGGAGATCGAGCGCGTCGTCGGCGATCACGTGGCGTGGGGCTTCGAGGGCCTGGCGCGGGATCTCGGTGGGGGCGCCGAGCGGCCCCCCGTCGTCGCGTCGCGCGTGCGCGAAGCGTTCGGGCTGGACGGCGATGAACCCGTACGGGAACTCTGCGGCCTGCTCGAGGCCCACGGAGTGAAGGTGCTTCCCCTGTCGGTGGCTTCCCACGACTTCTTCGGGCTCTCCGTAGCGCCCGGGGACGGCGGTCCCGCCATGGTGGTGAACACGTGGGAGCGGATCTCGGTCGAGCGCTGGATCTTCACCGCCGCGCACGAACTCGGGCATCTCGTCCTCCATCTCGCGGCCTACGACGTGGACGAGTCCGACGAGCCGGATGAGCAGGAGCACGAGGCGAACGCCTTCGCCGCTGCCTTTCTCATGCCAGACGGGGTTTTCTGGAGGGAATGGGAGGAGACCCGCGGCCTGGCGCTCGTGGATCGCGTCCTCAAGGTCAAGCGGATGTTCCGGGTGAGCTACCGCACCGTGCTCCACCGGCTCGCCGCACGGGCCACCGGCTCCGGCAACATCTGGAGTCGGTTCCAGTGGGACTACAAGCGCCGCCACGGGCGCGCGTTGCTGCGCGACGACGAGCCGGCCGCTCTCGCCGCGGACGCATTCCGCGCGAGCTTCCCCGAAGACCGGCGGTCGGGAGAGCCGGAGCGGCTCTCCGCGGCCGACTTCGAAGAGGATCGTCTCGCCCGCCTCGTCCGCCGCGCCGTCGAGAGCGAGGCGATCAGCCTGGGACGAGGCGCCGAGATCCTCGGTCTCACGCCTCAGGAGATGCGCGACCTTGCCTCGTCCTGGGTGGCATGATCCGTGTCGCACGCGCGAGCCGGCCTGCTCATCGACGCGAACGTCCTCATCGATGATCTCGCATCCGATCTCTCGATCCTGGCGCGCGTGCACGGGTGGACGTGCGTCACCAACGACCGCGTACTCCGGCGCTCCTGCGTCGAGGAAGGTGTGCCGGTCCGTTGGGGTCTGCAGCTCATGATCGAGCTCATCCGGATTGGCGTCATCGAGTCCGAGCATGCGGTCGCGGATGCGCGGACCCTCCACGGGAACAACCCCTCCACATCCCCGCCTCGCTGCTCGACCGCTTCGTCCATGCCGTCCGGTCCATCGAGAAACCGGGGCGAGGCACGTGATCGGGGAGCGTGCCGGTTCCGACACCGGCTTCTCGCCCCAGTCTCTGTGCGTTGGGCGGTCCGTGGCCTAGGATGACCGGGACGTGGACTTTGCGCTGGGGAGGGCCGCCATGGGCATGGAACTGGGGCGTCGGAGCATCGTGGAGTGGGCTGGGAGGGCGCCCGAGGAGGGGGGCGAGGAGTTCGTGCCGGCCGCCGAGCGCTTCGTGGTGGAGGCGCCGATCGGCGCGGGCGGCATGGGCGAGGTGTTCCTGGTCCAGGACAAGGATCTTCGCCGCCAGGTGGCGATGAAGGTGCTACGGGAAGAGGCGGCGAAGTCGCGCGCGCACCGCCTTCACTTCGTGGCCGAGGCCCAGACGACGAGCCAGCTCGACCACCCGGGCATCCCCCCGGTCCACGACATCGGAATCGGCAAGGAGGGGCGACCCTACTTCACGATGAAGCTGGTGCGCGGCCGGACGCTGGGCGAGGTGATCCACGACCTCCTGCTCCGCCGCCGGGACGTCCAGAAGGAGTACACGCTTCACCGCCTGGTCGGGATCCTCGAGCGCGTGGCCGAGACGCTTCAGTTCGCGCACGAGCGCGGCGTGATCCACCGGGACCTGAAGCCCGAGAACGTGATGCTCGGCGACTACGGCGAGGTCCACGTGATGGACTGGGGGATCGCGAAGCTCGCTGGCGTGGCGGACGAGGAGGCGCTCGAAGAACCGGTGGAGACGACGGGGACGGACGCCGCGCTCCTGACGCAGGTCGGGACGGTGAAGGGGACGATCCCGTACATGAGCCCGGAGCAGGCGTCGGGCCACTCGGGGTCGATTGACCGGCGGACGGACGTGTACGCGCTCGGTTGCCTGCTCTACGAGATGCTGACGCTGCACCCGGCGTTCGACGCGCACGAGGGCGCGGCGACGCTCGGGAAGGTGGTCGAGGGGGACTTCGTCCCGGTGACGAAGCGCAATCCGCGCCGCCCGGTGCCTGAGGCTCTTGCGGAGATCTGCCGGTCGGCCATGGCGCTCGACCCGGACGATCGCCCCGCCACGGCGCGGGCATTCGAAGCGGAGCTTCGGGCCTGGCTCGACGGCCGCGCGGAGACGGAGCGCCGCCACCGGGAGGCGGAG
>JAUXCH010000913.1 GCA_030618975.1 Planctomycetia bacterium | reverse complement strand
GTACCTGGCACCGCACGGGGGGGGCCTGTGGCAGCCCTTCCGGCTCCAGATCTGGCTCCGGCTCCGCCTCGATGAGCTCGTCCTCCAGCGGGACGAGGTCCTGGAGGCCCAGTGCCTGCGCACCGGAGCTGGCGCCCCGAGCCCTCTCGTGCCGAGGTGGGGGTGGAGGCAGCGAGCCCCCTTCGACGGCGTCGGAGGTACTCGGCCCACGACCCGGAGATCGACCCCGCGCGGCCTCTCCCGCCGCAGGATCCTCCCGTCCTCGGGGGCGTCGATTGCGGAGGTGGAGACCGTTCACGCGACGGCGAAGTCGAGGGGGGCGCCGAGGAGGGCGCAGAGACCGGAGGTGGGGGTGTTGGTGTGGTGGTGTTGGTGCCGAGGGTGCCCAGGGTCGTACGGCCAACCCGCGATCCGTGGGGCCGGCCCGCGACAGCCGGTGTGCCGGAGGCCGCTTCCTTGCGCGGCGGAGTCGTCGAGGTGGTCGAGGTGGACGATCGGTCGGGGTCTCGGCGATCTACTTCACGGTCTCGACGGAGGCCCTTCCCCACCGGTCTCCTTCCTCCACCGTCCCGTCTGGCCGGACGCTCTCGATCCAGTAGGCCGCAGCGGTCCGGGGCACGAAGCCCCGGACGCTCACCCATCGCCCAGACCGATCGACCAGACCGTTCTCGACCGTCCCCTCTCCGGCCACCACGTGACGACCGCCTGCCTCGTAGCACAGCCGAAGGGAAGCGATGTCGTGCCGATCTTCGCTGAAGAACTCGTGCTTGTAGAGGATCCGATCCCCAACGGGCCAGAGGACGCCACGGTACACGGGCTCCCGCCGGACGGTGATCTCCTCGACCACGACGCCGTCCTCGCCGGCGTCGAGCGGGTTGGTCGTGGGTGGAAATATGGTTGTAGTAGCAACTGTCGGGAGGAGCGGGTCTCCGAACAGCACGGGCAAGCCGTCCGAAAGGACACCCACGTCACGGAGAAAGCCGACGACGGGGCGTCGCACGCTCAGAATCGCGTCTGCGGGCCCGTCCTCGGGCCTGGTGTTGGGAGGGACGAAGAGATACAGCCCGACGATCGTGAGGGCCGTCAGCGCTCCGAGCGCAATCAGGAACCGAAAGAGAGACACCAGGGTTCGCATGCCGACCGACGACCATACCGCACCGGGCACTGCCGTTGCACGCCGACCTCATGCAGTCGAGCCCGTGCGGGCGGAGAGCCGGCCCCCCTCCCCCCGCGTGCGACCCTCTTCAACCGGATCGGGACCTGAACGTCAGCCGCCCGAACCCTCACGTCCCGGCGAATCGTGACCTCCGACCCGTGCTCGAGCACCCGGTCGAAGCCCGCGACGGTCATCGAGTGGCCGGAGTCCGGCCACGTGATCGAGGTCCTGCCCCCGGCGCTCGGCCCAACGGGGAGGAAGTCCACGAGCGGCTCGACCTCGAACGTCTCGCGATTCTTCCTGCCATCAGGATCGGGCACCCACCCAAGCCCCACCGAGGGCGAGCGGCCTCGGAAACTCGTCCACGGTGATTCCCAGAGCCAGGTCCAGCTCCCTCGTGGCTCGCCAGGGCATGCCTGGTCTATGGTGTCGAACACGAAGCATGGGCACCGAGGATCTCCTGCCGCCGCTCCCGGGGGCGCGTCGTCGTCGCGCTGCACTGGCTCTCGTTTCCTTCTTCGCCGGCGGCGCCGTACTCGCGCAGGAGATCCTCGCCGCGGGGTGGATCGCGCCGCTCTACGGCAGCGGCATCGACGTCTGGGCCGTGATCCTCGCCGTGTCGCTGCTGGCGCTGGCTGTCGGCGCGTGGCTCGGCAGCCTGACCGTCCGCTTCGTGAACGGACCGGCGAGGATTCTCGACGTGCTCGTCCTCGGTGCGGCCGTCCTCGCGGTGGGTGCCTTCCTCACGGCGCGCGCCGACCCGGCGGACCCGCCGCCGCTCGCCCTCGTCGCCAAACTCCTGCTCGGCCCGCCGCTCGTCGCCTTCGGGATGCTGTCGCCGTGGATCGTCGACGGCTGGGCGGCGACGGGCGTGCGCCCGGGCAAGGCCGCGGGTCTGACGTACGCCGTGGGCACCGTCGG
>JAUXCH010000647.1 GCA_030618975.1 Planctomycetia bacterium | reverse complement strand
TGCCACTCGCTTTCCGACGGAGGGTCTTGAGGTACTCCAGGTTCCCCCGCGTGAGCCCGACTTCCTCGGTGTCCAGCACCAGGGCTCGCTGGAGTGCGTCTTCCGCCTCGTCGTAGCGTCCGACTTCGATCAGGGCGTAGCCCAGGTTGTTCCAGTGATCGTAGCTCTCGGGTGCCAGGTCGACCGTGCGCTGCGAGTGTTCCACGGCCTCCGCGAGGCGCCCGGTCTTCCCGGCGCAGTACCCGAGACCTGCGTGGTAGACGGGTTCGTCGGCATTCGCTGCGCGCGCGGTCTCGTACAGCAGCCGGGCATTCTGCCAATCGTCGCGGTCGATGAGGAAGTCGCCCGCCTTGTCGATGACCGTCGTGAGATCTTCCGTGTCGGCGGGGAGGGAGGTCAGCCTCAGGAACAGCTCCATCGCCTCGTCGACGCGACCGTACTGGTACTCCAACGAGCCCACCGTCAGCATCGCCGGGGCATAGTCCGGATCGATGGCCAGCGCGGCGAGCTCGCTGATCCACTGGGAGCCGGTGGGCTCGCTCCCGGTCATGGCGTCGACGATGTCCTGGGCCCCGCCCGCGTGGTAGATCCAATCGGCGGCCAGCCTCCGCTCCGCGGCCGGCATGCTCGCGTGCTCGCGGCGGATCGAGGAGAGTTCGGAATCCGACCGGATCAGGTCGGCGAAGGACGCGTCGACCAGGAGGCACGGCTCCTGTCCATTCCCTTCGGGCGCGGCCCCCCCCATGTCCGGAAGCCCGCCCTCGTCGGCGCGCTCCCGTGTCGTGGGGTCCACATCATCCCAGGCGCAACGCTGCAGCAGGTCCCAGAGTTCCTTCGATGCGTCGAGCTCCGCATCGTCGAACCCCAGGTCGTCGATTCCCAGGTCATCGAATCGCTCGAGTGCGGCCAACCACTCGGGCATGCCCTCCCTGACGGTGTCCTTCAGGTTCTGGACGTCGTCCGCGCTCACGAGCCCCCGGGTCTCCAGGAAGGCGTAGAACTTCTTGAAGCTCGCTACGTTCTGCCGGATCGAGGCCTCGCTGGCCCCCATGGTCTCGCGGAGAAACCAGTCACCGAGATACGGGACTACGTACTCCGCTCCGGCACGAGCGGGGACCAACTCGGTCTCCGCGAGGTACGCGTCGACGTAGAACTCGATGTTCCTCGCGTGCCTTTGGATGGTCTTGGGCTTGAGCCCCTGCTCGGCAAGCCACGCCCGAAAGTCCGTGGCGAGGCCGGCATTCTCTTCCAAGAGCCGATCGACGGCTCGTTCGTCTTTCCGACTGTCCTGGTCCTGCATGTCGAGATCCTCCACGGATGAGATCGAGGGCAAGGGGGCCGTCACGATCTGCAGCAGCGCTTCACCTTCTTTCCGGATCCGCAGGGGCAAGGAGCGTTACGGCCGAGATCGGGTCGGAGGTCGCGACGGCCCGGCCGGAGGTCGCGCGGGCGGCGAGGCGCTGCAGGCAGACGACCGTGCACTGCATCGCTCCCTCGTGTTCGGAGGCGTTCGGATCGTCGATCGCGAACGCCTCCCTCGACAGTTCCTCCACGCGCAGATCCGAAGCGTGCCCCAGCGGCAGGCACGCTCCGGTGGTCATCTTCCAGGGGCCGACGGTCATGAGACGCGAGCCGTACCAGAGCCCTGCTGCGTCCGGTTGCAGACCCAGCCCGCGGTCCATCAGGAAGAACACTTTGCCGGTGCGTCCGTCCTTCGCGCGCAGGCCCATGCCGGGGACGGCCTCCTCGACCTGGAAGAAGCTGTAGTGCGCTTCGGCCTTGGCCTCGAGAAGTCGTCGTTCGTAGGCGCCGAGACGAGGCTTCCCCGTGGCGGCCTGCCGGCGCGCGAAGGCCTGGACCACCGTTTGCCCGTCCACCGGCCAGCCGTGGATGCAGGCTTCCATGAAGACCTCGGCGACGCGCTCGGAAGGCAGACGGACGAGCCCGTCGCGGCCGCGGAGACCCAACCGCTCGCCGACGCCGACGTGTACGCGGTGGGGCACGGCCTCGACCAGCCGGACCGTGAGCCAGCGGGTCACCTCCCGGGCCCGCTCGTACTCCTGCAGGACCTCCCACGTCGGTTCGAGCCTGGATTCGTCGAGTGCCCACTTCACCATGGAGGAAGTCTCCACCCACCGGGGGACGCGCTGCCGCCCCCGGGTTCTCCGGCTCTCCGGCTCTCCGGCTCGGACGGGGTGGGAATGCGCCCGGCCCCAGGCGACCCCGGCGTACTCTCGCGGGCCATGCGGATCGATCCGACCCTCACCCCGGCGGGGCACCTCCACGCCACGGTGACCGAGTCGTCCGACGTGCCGGATGCGGCGCTCGCGCGGGTCGGAAGGGCCTTCGCCGCCTCCCAGGCGGAGGGACTCTTCGCCCTGGGCGCGGCGCCCTTCGAGGCGGTGCTCCCTCCCGCGCTCGCCTGGTGGCGGGAGTTCGCCGCGCGGTACCTGACCGAGCTCTGCCACACGTCCGTGGGCGAAGACGGCGGCCCGGACCCGGTCGACGTTCCGACGTCGACCGACCTGGAGGCCCTGGCCCTCGCCATCCCTCCGATGCCGGGTGCCGAGTACGCGACGCCGGACGTCCTGACCCGCATCTGGGAGGACCTGGACGCGTGGGTCCGCGCCCAGGTGGCGTCGACCGACGGGGGGCTGGCCGGCTTCCTCGAACGCCGGGCACCGCTCTGGCACCAGGTGGGCCGCGTGTGCTTCCATCTGGCCGAGAACCGCCGGGATCCCGAGCACCCGTTCGCCTTTCTCGCGACCTACGCGCCGGCGCTCGCGGGCGGAGACCGGGTGCGCTACCGGCCGCGCGGGAAGGCGCTGCAGGAGTACGCCGGGCAGAAGAACAAGAAGGCGCTGGTCAAGTTGCTGACCCCGGTCCACCGGGCGTCGGAGCAGAGCCCCGTGATTCGCGAGCTGCTGGAATCGGGCGACATCTACCAGCCGCTCGCGTGGGAGGCGAGCCAAGCGTACCGATTCCTCCGGGACGTCCCGGCCTTCGAGGAGAGCGGGGTCCTCGTGCGGCTGCCCGACTGGTGGCGGAAGCGTGTGCGACCCCGCGTGGCCGTGTCGATCGGGAGCCGGCGAAAGAAGAGCGGCTTGAGCGCCGAAGGGATGCTCGACTTCGAGGTCGATCTGGCGCTCGGCGACGAGAAGCTCACGAAGGCGGAGTGGCAGGCGCTCATTGACGCCGACGAGGGGCTCGCCCTGCTTCGCGGACAGTGGGTCGAGGTCGATCACGCGAAGCTGGCCTCTGCCCTCGAGCACTGGCAGGCCCTGGAGGCGGCGAACCGGGACGGGCTGTCGTTCAGCGAGGGCATGCGGCTGCTGGCCGGTGCGTCCGCGGACCTGGCGAGCGAGGACGCCGTGGACGACGAGCGACAGGAATGGTCGTTCGTCCGCGCGGGCCCGTGGCTCGGCGAGATCCTGGCCACGCTTCGAGACCCCGAGGGCCTCGTCGGCGCAGAGTCGAGCCGGACGCTGAAGGCGACCCTTCGTCCGTACCAGGAGGTCGGCGTGGGTTGGCTCCGGTTCCTCACCGGGTTGGGGCTCGGCGCCTGCCTCGCCGACTCCATCAACTGGACCCTG
>JAUXCH010000802.1 GCA_030618975.1 Planctomycetia bacterium | reverse complement strand
GCCGAACTCGACGACGGGGCGGCCGGGCCACCGCGTCGCGACGAGGCGCCACGCCGCGGTCTCGTCTTGCACCTCCTCCAGGCATCCGTCGGCGGCCTCGAGGGCTCGGCGGAAGGCCGCGAGGAGGTCGTCGCCGACGGGCGCGCCGGACGGCGGGACGGGGCCGGGCGCGGACACGCGGACTGCGTCGTCGAGCGCGCTACGGAGTCGGGCGAGAAGGCGGTCCATGCCGGCTCCAGTGTTCTCGAAACGAGCGGCGGGCGATCCGGGGGGCTTCCCGGTACCGCGTCCACGGCGCGAGCAGGCCCGCTCGGAGCAGGGGATCCTGCAAGGCGCGGGCGAGGCGGCCCGCGATCCGGTAGCGGCGGGGGGAGGCCATCACCCAGCGCCAGGCGCGAAACGCCAGGCGCTCGGCGAGGCTGCGCTCACCCCGCTCGTCCACGCGGCCTCGTTGCCGCAGCAGGTGTCCGTGGGGGTCGGTCCCCACGGGACAGACCTCGGTGCACGCACCGCACAGGCTGGACAGGAACGGGAGCTCGAAGTCCTCCGCCTCGCCCCGGAGCAGAGGCGTCACGAGCGCGCCGATCGGGCCCGGGTAGGCGGAGCCGTACGCGTGGCCGCCCACGGTCCGGTAGACCGGGCAGACGTTCATGCACGCGCCGCAGCGGATGCAACGGAGGATCTCGCGGTCGGCCTCGTCCCGGAGCAGGGCCGAGCGGCCCGCGTCCAGCAGGATCACGTGCAACTCCTCGAGCGGCCCGGAGAGGAGCGACGTGTAGGTGGTGGCCCGCTGGCCGGTTGCCGAGCGCGTGAGCAGCGGCAGCAGGGTCGCGAGGTCCTCGATCCGCGGGATCACCTTCTCGATGCCGACCACGGCGATCTGCAGCGGCGGCGTGGTCGTGGTGAAGCGGATGTTGCCCTCGTTCTCGACCAGGACGACCGTGCCGGTCTCGGCCACGAGGAAGTTGGCCCCGGTGATGCCGAGGTCCGCGTCCAGGAGGCGGGGGCGCAGGTGCTCGCGTGCCTTCAGGCTGAGCCATTCGGCGAGCGCGTCGTGGTCGCGAGGAGGATCGCCGCGGCCCTCCAGCACGCCCTCCCGTCGGAACAGGTCCCGGATCTGCTCCGCCGACTTGTGCAGCGCCGGCGCGGTGATGTGCGAGGGCGGCTCGCCCGCAAGCTGGACGATGTACTCGCCGAGGTCCGTCTCCAGCGGGAAGAAGCCCTCGGCCTCGAGCGCGGGGCCCAGCTCGATCTCCTCGGTGGTCATGGACTTGGACTTCAGGATGCGCCGGCAGTCCCGCCTCCCGACGAGATCCAGCACGATCCGCCGGGCCTCCTCCGCGTCGAGAGCCGCGTGCACCCGGGTGCCGCGGGCGCGGGCGTTCTCGGCGAAGGTCTCGACGTACCGATCCAGATGTGTGAGGACGTGCGCCCGGAGGGTGCCGGCACGCGCACGCAGCGCCTCCCAATCCGGACGCTCGGCGACCACCGCCCGGCGGTGTGCCGTGGAGGTGTCGGTGGCGCGGAGGACGTTGCGCGCCAGGACGGGGTCCGCCACGGCGTCCCGGATGCGCGCGTCGAGTCCCCGGCGCTTCCCGACGCCTCGCCGCTTCCCAACGCCTCGCCGTTTCCCAACGCCTCGCCGTTTCACCGCGTGCCTCCGTCGGAGGCCAGGATCTCGGCGAGGTGGATCGTGCGGATGCGACTCCTCCGCCGGCGGAGGAGCCCGTCGATCTGCAGGAGGCAGGAGGGCTCGGTCGACGCGACGAAGGCGGCGCCCGACGCCTCGATGGCGTCGACCTTGCGCGCTCCCATGCCGGCCGACACCGCGGGCGCCTTCACGGCGAAGGTGCCGCCGAACCCGCAGCACTCCTCCGCGGCCTGCATCTCGACCAGCTCGAGATCCCGGACCGCGCCCAGCAGGGCGCGAGGGCCGTCCCGCACGCCGAGCTCCCGGAGCGCGTGGCAGCCGTCGTGCCACGTCACGCGTCCCGGGAAGCGGGCCCCGACGTCGATCTCGCCCTCGGCCGCCAGGAACTCGGAGAGCTCCAGGAGCCTGCCGAGCACGTCGTGGTCGAGGCCCAGCCGATCAGGGCCTTCGACCCTCAGGGCGGCGACGCAGGAGCCGGACGGAGCGACGACCGCGTCCGGGGACGCGGCGGCCAGCAGGTCGCAGAGGCGGCGTGCGAGACAGGCGGCGTCCTCGAAGCGGCCCGCGTTGAGGGCCGGTTGCCCGCAACAGGTCTGGCCGGCGGGGTAGATCACCTCGTGGCCGAGGCGGGCGAGGAGGCGGGCGGTCGCGAGGCCGACCTGCGGGACCAGGAGATCCACGAAGCAGGGGATGAAGAGCGCTACCCGCACGGCAGGCGTTGTCCCCCGGAGTGGAACCCGGGTCAATGGTCCGTCGCCCCGGACCGCCGGGCGCGATGCCGGGCGCCCGGAGGGCCGCGGGGCGGGTCCCCCCCCTGGGCCGGTGCCAGGCACCCCGCAAGGGACGACGCCCCCCCCGGCGGCTTACCAGGGCCTTACGCCACCGCGCCAGCGAGATCCCCTCGAACCCGATTCGGTTCGCGAGCGCACGCCACGCGCGCGATCCG
>JAUXCH010000306.1 GCA_030618975.1 Planctomycetia bacterium | reverse complement strand
GGCCAGGCGAGATTCCCGGGGGGTGGCCAGGCGGGGGGAAGGGGTTGGTGGCTCCCTCTCCGGCGTCAGGGCGCTCGCATCACTGAGTCCGCCGTAATGGATCGCGTCGTGAGACACCGGCGGGAGAAGGGGGTCGCTTCGCCCTTCGATCCATGAGGCCCCCAGCAAGGCGATTGCAGCGCCAGGGGTGGATCCGGAAACCTCGAGACCACAGGGGAACGGGGGCGGTCTGCTCGGCGTTCGTCGGGGGACCCTTCCGGGCGGTCCACGTGGTCGATACACTGCCCCTTGGCGGTCCGCACTCGACCCGGGCGCGGGCCTGGATGGCGAGAAGGAGCCCAGGACGGTGTGCGCGAGACCCGGGGTGTTCGTCAGGAGGGATTCAATTCCCTGTGCGTTTCCCTACGCGTCATGCGTTCCCAGGACTGGAAGAAGTTCATCGAGAGCTTCAAGTTCATGGACTGACGTCGATCACGGGAACCGGATCGACACGAGCTGGATCTCGTCCACGGCACCGGAGAAGTCCCAGCCGTTGCCCATGAGGGTCAGGCTGCGCAGCAGCATCGGCCGCTTCACCGCCAGACCCGGACGCTCCGGATCCCGACTCTCCCGCGTCGCCGGGTCGAGGAGATCGAACGCGAGGAAGCACCACTCTCCGCGTGGAACCAGGGTGTAGTTCCTGAACCGCGTCCCGCCGTCGTGCCGGGTGAGGAAACCGTGCGACCAGCGCCCCCGCTTCTCGGTGTCGTCCAGCCAGTCCACCTGCACGTGCGCCGGATACTCGCCCGGGCCGCCGTGGCTCTGGGAGTGCCAGCCGCTGTTGCCGAGGGAGTGGCTCCCGACCTTCAGGCGGGCGCCGAGAAGCAGATGGGTGGACCGGCTGACCTCGTCGGTCAGCGCTCGAACGATTGACACGGCCCCGCCCCGCCCGTCCCCGCCGGTCCTCTCCCACCGGACCTGCCCGTCCGCCCACTCGAGGGCCATCAGGCCACCGCCGCCGTGCTTCTCCGTCCAGCGACGGGAGCGTTCGGAGAAATCGTCCCGGAGGAGGACGTGGACCTCCGCGACGGCCGTGACCGCGGGGTCGCGGGCGATCTCGCCAAGGTTCGGCGCCGCGGTGATCTCGCGGATCGCGGCCGCACGCTTCTTCAAGTCACCGCGGCGCAGCCACTCGAGCAGCTCCCGGAGCCGGTCCGGGCGCAGGTCCGGCGAGGGCAGCTTCTCCTGCCGCTGGATCTCCGCCTTGAGTTCGCGTACGCGGGCCCTGGCCGTCTCCAGCTCCGCCCGGAGCTTCCGGATCTCCGCGTCGTCGCGGCACTCCTGCGCGTCCGCGGGGACGAGGGGAAGGGTGAGCGCGAGTGCGGCGAACAGGAGAGCGATGCGTCGGCCCATGGCGACCCCCTTTCGGTGCGCTGCCTTCATTGGAACACGAGACTGCGCGGCCGGAGGTTCACCCGCATCGACGGTTCCTGGATCAGATTGATCACCGCTGTGCGCCCGGGCGCGCTGCAGGTGGACGCCATCGACCGCATCCTGCATCACCGACGCCAGCGGGGGCTCGTTTCGCCCTTCGAGCCATGAGGCCTCCAGCAAGTCGCTTGCCGCGCCAGGGGTGGATCCGGAAACCTCGAGACCACAGGGGAACGGGGGCGGTCTGCTCGGCGGTCGTCTGGGGGCCCTACCGGACAGACCACGCCCGCACTACACTGCCCCTCGGCGGTCCTCACGCCCCTTCGCGCGGGGACTTGGAGCGTGATCAGGAGGCCAGGTGGCGTGCGCGAGACCCGATACCTTCGTCAGGTGGGATTGAACGAATCCCTATGCATGGAGCGTGTCGCGTACACTCCGTGCGGTTGGGGAAACCCATGCCCCCTCGAGTTCACTGCCGTCAGGGCCTCACGGTCTGCCTGTTCCTGCTCGGTCTCGCAGCTTCGGGCGCGGCCGGTGAAGGCGTTCTCCAGCATGGCGACTTCGAGTCCGATGAGCTCGGCACTGCGCCTCGGGGCTGGCGGTTCACGTCCGCTCGGTCGCGGACTGCGGCTGTGGTGGTGGAGCGAGGAGCGCGCGGATCGAAGCGCTGCCTCCAGGCCCGTCGGACGCCTGGTGGCCGTCCGACGGTGCTGGAGACGAGATTCGCGAAGCCGACCAACCGTCTCCTGCTCGACCTCTGTTTCGCGTTCTCGGAGGATTCGGGTGAAGCGTTCGTGATCCAGACCGAGCGGCGCGGCGGCACCCGCGCCACGCAAGTTCGCCTGGCGGTCCAGGACGGGAAGCTCGTCCACTTCGATGGCGACGCGAGAGCATGGACGCTGATCACGGATCAGATCGAGCCCACGCTCGATTCCACGAAGCCCCGCTGGCATCGCATCGAGATCCGCGCGGAGCGCAAGACACCGGAGGTCGAATTCTGGGTCTCGCCGCCAGGAAGCATGGTGCTGCCGGAGAAGCCGACGGCGACGCTCGTCGCTCACAAGCTGGGCTCCTTGTTTCACTCCGTGAAGCTGATGTGCGGCACCCAGTCTCCTGAGGCTTTCATTCTCCTAGACGAGGTCGTCGCCCGGGACGCCTCGGATATTCCGCCCCCATGGATCCGACGCCTCCTCGAGGTTGGACGGGTCAAGGTGGAGTACTACGATCTGTCGAAGGGTCGGAGGGGCATGGGCGGACTCACGAAGTACTGGCTCAGGGCCCACTACAAGTACGACTACCGGTACAAGTGGCGGAGGGAAGGGGGCGAGAGGATCGTGTCGGTGAAGCCGACTCTGCGGACCGTGACCGTCTGGACGGACCACCGCGTCTACATACCCGACTCGTACGACCGACCCGGTCGGTGGAATCGTGGGCTGATGCGACACGAGTTCGAGCACGTCGCGATCAGCACCGATCCCCGGCTGAAGATGCTCATCGATCACCTGTGTCGGAAGATCGGGTGGGTCGAGCGCACGTATGACGCTGAGGAAGGGGGGGGCACCGCGCTGTACAAGCAGATCAGTCTGGCGGAGCTGAACAAGCGACGGAACGCCGTGAGTACGCTCGTCCAGCGGAACTACAAGTTCTTCGACAAGGTCTGCAGGCACGGTCGCAAGCGCATCGAGGACCGCCGTGCCTTCTTCGAAGGGCTCTACACGCGGGAGAACCTCGAGGAGATGCAGTTCCCGTACCTCGAGGGCGTGCTCGACCTCGTGGAGACCGAGGCCTATCGGTCCGCGAGGCCATGCTGCGGTGACTAGCCCGCCGCGCGCCGCCGCGCTCGCTGGCAGGGGCGGTATGGGTCGCAATGATTCAGGGCTTCGCCGCAGGCCCTGCCCGCGGACCGCTCTACTGCAACGAGATGCGAACAACTGCAACGAGATGACGTCAGCCTGGCCAGGCAGGTGGCCAGGCGAGATCTCGAGGCGGAGGACGCCTCGTCTTCAGACTGGGCCCGTGTCACGCACGAGCCGGACGAGGCGGTGGTCGTAGGTTCGCTGTCGGCGCCGAGGGGAAGACGACGAACTGCCAAGGCGGTAGGATGGGGGTGTCGAGTACTCGAACAGAAGGTGCAGATTGTCGTGACGCGTAGCTCTGACACCTCCCAGAGATGAGAGTCGCTTGGTCCGGCTCGGCAGAGGTGAGAGAGTGCTCCGGATGCTCCAGTCCGCGATGTTCATCCCTGCGGTTGCTCCTGTGCCCATCGTCGGGCCAGACAGGCTCCGGCACCGATGAAGACCGCCGCTGCGACGAACACCACGGCGTAGGAGCAGACGTGCAGAAGCACCCCCGCAACGAGGGGCAGGAGGGCAACGGGCAGGACCAGCACCGAGTTCAGGGCCGCGTAGGTAGGACGCTCGAGGCTCGGCGCCAACTCCAGCACGGCCGTCGCGAACCCCACCTTGCGCCCGCTCTGGACCACGCCGCTCAGGAAGAAGACGGGCATGAGTCCCGGCCAGCCCAGGGAACCCATGATCACCGCCAGAAGAGGAGTCAACGAGGAGAGTACCGCGCAAACGGTGATCATCTTCCGGCTTCCGTGTCGATCGACGAGCCGTGCCCACAGAAGGTTGGAGAGCACACCTCCCACCACTTGCACCAGGACGAACCAGCCGACCGCCGCCGGCGGCGCGGCCAGCACCTGCAGGGCATAGACCACGTAGAAAGGGAGCGCCATCAAGCTGAAGCCGGTCAGCAGTTCCACCCCGACCAGCTTCCGCATTCGGCGAGCGGTCTCGATCAGCTGCGCGCGGTACTCGGCCCATGGCCTGACGCTCCTGCCGGTGCCGGTGCGTGGCGGTTCCCGGATGATCCAGAAACCGACCGATGCGATGAGGAGAGCCGCCGCGGCCAGGCCGAACAGCAGTGCGTAGTTGCCCGGGTAGCCGACCTTCGCCAAGATCACCCCTGCGATCAGGGCCGCGCTCACGGAAGCGGGCCCGGCCAGGGCCTCCTTCCCACCGAAGAAGGCGCCCCGGCGGTTTGAGGGGATGATCTTCCCGACGATGTCGGTGTACGGAACGCCGCCGAGTCCGCCGCATGCGTAGAACATGCCGAGAAAACCCATCAGGGACCACGCCAACAGGAGGGGCCGACTCGCCCCGACGGAGAGGATCAACGCCGCCAGAAGACCCCAGCAGACCACCCGAAGATGGATCGCAACCATGAGCAGGGGCATCTTGCGAGCGCGCGGTTCGACCAGGCGGGCGACGAAGAGCTGAGGCAAGGCGCCCGCCACCGTCAGCACCGTGACGAGTCCCCCCACCCAGATCGTGGATCCCGTGAGTTGTGCGACGAAGGCCGGGATGACGGTCGTCGGTTGCGTGAGGGCCATTCCGAAGGCCAGGAACGCTGCGTGCCACAGACCACCAAAGAAGTTGCGGCGGAGCGCGACCACCTCCGAAAGGGGGGTGCTCTTCTCGGTGCACATGATCCGTTTGTACCGCATTCGTCGGTCTGCCACGTCACGACCCGGGGGAAGCGTGACGTGAGCCGGACGTACCCTCCGGTGCGGAGGAGAAGGCGCTTTCTCCTTCGACACGGTGCTCTTCCCGACACCGCCCTTCCCACTCATGACCAGGATGCGGTTCTCGATCCGGTCGATCGACTCGACGGGAAAGCCCGCATTGCCGAAACGGTTGCATCCCGGCGCACCGGCGCCTACCGTGACGGGGCTCTAGCGCACTGGCTCGACGAAGCACCGATTCCAACCGGGGATCGCCGAGGAGACAACATGACTGGCATTGTGATAGATGGGCGAGTCCGGGTCGGGTACGGATAGCGGAAGAGGGCGAGCGCGGATTTCGACAGGAGGCAAGAGAAATGGACGAGGTATCGATCAACGAATCGGATCTTTCCTGGGAGCAGACAGACAGCTATCAGGAGGGAACCCAATGGAAGGTCCTGCTCCGCGATTCGGAAGGCAAGCCCAAGGCCGCACTACTCAGGCTGCCACCGACATTCGAGATGGATGCTCACGCGCACGTGCACGCTGAACATCACTACGTGTTGGAAGGGCAGTATGAGTCTCAAGGAAGACCATTCCCGGCAGGTTCCTATCGGATGATTCCCGCACACGCGAACCATGGCCCCTTCCGGTCGGCCAACGGGGCGCTGGTCCTGGTGGTTTGGGAGGGCTGATTCGCTCCGGCGCTTCCTTCGTCCTCTCCACGAGATCGGTCCGTGCTCCGCGTCACGACATTCCGCACGAATCCGTCGACTTCTCGTCACGCGGCGGTGCGGCTGCCCTGGCTGGCGCAGGGCGCGGAAGTACAACGAGTTGCAGGGAGCTGCGTCCAGCCTGATCAGACAGCTGGCGAGGCGGGATTCCGGGGGGTGGCCAGACGGGACCGGCGGGAACTCGGACAGAACGTGCAGAATGCCGCGGTTCACGGCACGGCTGCCGGGCGCGCTCCGGTCCGCTACCTGGGAGAGACGAGCGGGACGACTCTGCGACGGCCCATCGGATCCCACAGCTCCAGGGTGATGGGACCCTCCGGATAGGGCCCGATCTCGGAGCCCTCCAGCGGCAGGCCGCCGACGGGGTGCGTTCGCCGCGTCCAATTCGAGAGGACCGGCAGATCTCCGAGTTCGGCATGCACGAGCCGACGGTGTGCCACGACGAAGCCACCGAGGTCCGGCAGGTGCCGGTAGTGCGCGGGACGGAACTCAAGGCGCAGGTGTGACTCCTGACCGGCGACGATCTGGATGGCCGCTTTCGCACCGCTCAGCAGGCGCCCGTGGATCGTCCTCGCCATGAAGAGGTCGTAGGTGCCGGCCGTGACGCCGCGCAACACCATTCGATTCTCGTGTCTCGAGTTCGGTTGCCGCGGCGTCCACTCCACGTCCCGTGTGTCGTGGGACCGAAGCCAGGTGCCCGTGTTC
>JAUXCH010000279.1 GCA_030618975.1 Planctomycetia bacterium | reverse complement strand
GCTTGGCCTCCGACTTACAGCGCGATCCACCCGCCGCTCGGCAGACGGCGACGCACGACCGCGACGCGGAAGCCGGGCGTGTCGGCGAGGAGGACGTGGTAGTCCTCGAGGTCCTTCGTCGAGAGGACCGGGCGGAGGCGCGAGTAGCCGGGCGGCAGCGAACCGGTCGGTGTCAGGCAGAACGTCGGGGTCGAGACGGCCAGCTCGCGCAGGCTGCGCTTGTGGGTCTCGACTTCCGACTCGGGCGGCAGGGAGACGAATACCGAGCCCCCGCTGCGTTCGTCCTTCACCGTCTCCTCCACGTCGACCTCCGCAGCGCGGAGCTCGGACGGGTTCAGGAGGACCAGCGTCCCGAACGGCAGCGCGGTCGGAGAGAGCGCTTCCTCCACGGGCCGGGGGCTGCGCAGCTTCGCCGGGTCCCCGACCCCGAGAGACTCGAGCGCCCGCTCGACGGCGTCGAAGGCGCGGTCCAGGAGCGGGAACGGCCGGACGTCCTCGGTGAAGCCGGGTCGGAGGATGGGGGGGACGGTGCCCAACATGGTCTGACTTTCGCGGAGATCGGCGCGGAGGGGCCGGCGGATGCCGCTCCACCGCACGCGTGACTCTTGTACGTACTTTGACGAGCGTTGGTTGGCCATGGTTTCTGCAAAATCATTCTCAAGACAGGCGCCTCCCCCGAGCAGGACGGACGCTGTGGACGTGTGAGATTGCGTCTCAATATCCCGAAACTGTCACGGACGCCAACCCTTTTTGGACCGGATCCGCCAAAGTCTTGGGAACTCATGAAGATTCGGCAGGCCCTGAGTCGAAACGCATGGGTCGAAAGTCCTTATCGGGGGCCTCGCCTGGCCGCAGGCGCTGCAGCAGGCTGCCAGCGAGCAAGGGCCACGTGACGGTGGCGTCCGCCAGGACCTCGGCGTACCGCCCCCCCTCTGCCGGCGGCACGAACTTTCCCCAGGAGATCCCCTCCGAGTACGTGCAGCCCGAGAGTCCGCCCCAGTGGACGGGCTCGGGGCAGAGTCGGACGCCGTAGCGGAAGCGCCGGACGGGTACGTCGTCGCCGAGCCGGGTCTTCACGATGTCGAGGTAGGGAGCGACCTGCTGCGCCCAGTTCCGGGGTACCCCGCCCCCCACCGTGAAGATCCCGAGCCTCGGGGCGCCGACCACCTGCTCGACGAAGGTCTCCAGGTCGTCGAACCCGTCGTAGACGGGCGGCTCGACGCCCCGGGCCCGGCAGCGGCGCATGTGCAGCGCGGCGTCCAGGCCGAGCTCGGAGTCGGTGAAGGCCGGCACGTAGACGGGGACGCCCTCTCGATACGCCGACGCGAGGATCCCCCGTCCGTCGACGTTCTCGGCGAGCCAGGCGCCCAGACGACGGTGCAGCTCGAAGCTCGCGAAGCGCTCCCCGGGCTCCATCGAATCGAGCACCGCCCTCACGATCGGCTCGACGTCGTCGAGACTCTTCTCGAGCTCCAGCGTGTCGTAGACCCGGTCGTAGCCCTTCTCGTAGAGCTCGGCATCCGACATCCGGGGATCGTGCTTGAAGTGGGTACGTCCCGTCGCTTCGACGAAGCCGTGCGCCATGAGCGCGCCGGTGGAGACGATCGCCTGGATCCACCCGCGGTCGATCATGTCGCAGAGGACGAGCCCCATCTTGGCGATCGTCATGGCGCCCGACAGCGTGCAGACCACCAGGCAGTCGGGGTCGCGAATCATCGCCTCGAGCACGTCGGCCGCCTCGCCCAGCGCCCGGCCGGCGAAGGACGTCGAGGCCATCGAGCGGACGAGGTCGTCGAGGGTCTCGACCCGGCCCAGATCGAGGGACTCGAGGGGCACGAGACCGTCGGAGACCCCGTCTCGAAGCTCCCGCGCCTCGCTGGTGGCGTGCGGGTCGTCGCGGCGGGATTCACTCATGGGCCTGCTCGCCTCGCACGGAGGCGTCGCTAGTTTCAGCAGCCCCCGCCGCCGAGGATCCGGGCGAGCAGGATGCCCATCGCGATCAGCGCAAACAGCCCCCACCCGATGAGGTTCGAGCGATTCGTCTCGCCCTCGGCCTCATTTCCCTCCGGGCCTTGCTCGTCGGGTCGGTCGTTCGTCATGCCGGTGATTCTAGACGACGGTCGGGCCCGTCGAAGCGGTTCGCCGGGCGTACGGCTGGAGATCCCGAACGTCGTCCTCGTCGCGTCCGGGGGCCACCGTTCGTTTGCCGTTCCCCTCCCGCTCCCGGATGATGTCGGTCGATGACCGACCCCGAGATCCAGTTCACGGCGCCCGGAACGATCTCCCTGGTCGACGCGCTGAGAGGCGCGCTGGGCAGCGAGGGGCTGGGGCCCTCCCGGAAGCGGGTCCGGGCCTGGATCGGCGCGGGGCGGGTGCGGGTCGGCGGGCAGGTCGCCCGGGATCCCGCACTCCTCCTGCGCGGAGGAGAGGTCATCGACCTCGTCCCGGCCGAGGAGGAGTCGGCTCCCGCTCGCGGTGCCCCCCAGAGTGCCGCGCGGGGAACGGAGGGGATCCTCCACCTCGATCGGCACCTGCTCGTCGCGGTCTACGAGCCTCCCGTCGTGGTCCGTGCGAACGGAGACGAGGTGGAGATCCGGCTGCGGCAGGCCCTGGACGAAGCCGCCGTGAGCGGGCTCCGTCCCCGCCCCGTGCCCGCGCCCGACGCCCGCACGAGCGGGATCGTCGCCGCGGCGCTCTCCGGGGCCGCCGAGGAGGCGCTGGCCCGGGCCTTCGCGGCCGGCGAGGCCGCGCTCGCCCTCGTGGCCGTCGTCGAGGCGGGAGAGGACGCCGACCTGACCGGCCTGCGTCTCGAAGAGGACGGTGGCGGAGGCCTGCGGATCGTGGCCGAAGCCGTCGCCTCCGTGCCCGCCTTCCTCGCCGACCTGGCTCGCCGGGACGTCACCGTCCGCCCCGTGCCCGGTGCCGGCCCCGCGACCGGGCGGCCCCTCCTCGTCCACGTCACCGGACTCCACCTGCCCCATCCGCGAACGGGCCGCACGCTCGCGTGGCGGCTGGGCCTCCCGCCCGGCATGGCGCCGCCCGGCCACGCGCCCGATCCGCGCTAGCATGCCGCCCACCCCGAGGAGGCAGCCCGTGCGCCGACTGCACCGGATCCCGATTCCCTTCCTGCTCGCCGTGGCCGTGGCCCTCGGCCTCGCCGCGTGCGGCGACGACGGCCCGACGCCCCGACCGACGCCCGACGCGGGTTCCGCGGTCACCGCGCCGACGCCGGACGCCGCGCCGTCCGTCCCCGAGCCGATCCGCTTCGTCAAGGGTGTGGCCGCGGGCATCGAGGCGGCGGGCGACCCCGACGCGCTCCTGTTCGTCTACCTCGGCCGCCACAGCCCGACCTGACCCCCTTGCATCCAGATGGAGAGCCGTGTGTTCTCCACCCCCGAGAGCGGGGCGATCAGCGACAGGTGGACCGCGGTGCGCATCGAGGGCGGCAACGACCTCGACGAGGAAGGGCGCGCGTTCATGCAGCGCTACGGACTCCGCTCCTACCCCTCGCTGCTCGCCATCACGGCCGGCGGCGCCCTCCTCGACCGCGATCTCAAGGACGGGCGGCTGCGCGACGCCGCGTACCTGTACCGGGCGATGGAGCAGGCCGACGGGCTCAACCGCCGGTTCATCGAGACCCGCGAGGAGCTCCTCGCCGCCGACGATACCGAGTCCCGGGTGAAGCTCGCCGGGCTCCACGCGGCCCGCCTCGAGTTCGGAAGGGCGAGCAAGCTCTACGAGCAGGCCTTTGCCGAAGAACCCACCGAAGATCTCGTCCAACGCCGGCTCGTGCTGCTGGCCCGGATGGGCGATCGGGACGCGGAAGGGAAGCTCCTCGACGACGCCATCGAGGGTTTCCCGGAGGCCGAGGAGCACATGGGCTGGAGGATGCGGCGCGTCACCCTGCACATCGAGCCTCCGAGCTCGCCCGAGGAGGAGGACGCGAACGCCGAGCTCCACACCGAGGCGATCGAGACCCTCAGGCAGGAGGTCGCCGAGGCGGGTGACGTCGCGGGCGAAGCGACGATCCGCACCACACTCGCCCGTATCGAGCACGGGCGCGGACGAACGGCCGAGAGCCAGGCCCACCTGGACTGGGTCTTCGAGCACGCACCGGAGGGCAGGTCGGCTCGCGTGGGCCACCTCCATCTCGCGCGGGCGGCGCTTGGAAAGCGCGTGTCGGACGAAGCGAGCAAGCACGCGACCTGGGTGATCGAGAAGGCGCCCGAGAGCCTGGAGGCCGCTGGAGCCCACATGGTCCTCGGCGACCTCGCCTACAACGATCACGACATCGAGGGGATGGAGACGCACTACCAGGCGGTGATCGACCTCGTGCCCGGGTCGAGCATGGCCGGCGCCGCCCAGGAGGCCCTGCAGTGGATCGCGCGCTTCCGGAAACGCGAGGGCAACTGACGACCACGCATCGGCGAAGCATCGGCGAAGCATCGGGGAGCATCGGGGAGCATCGGGAGCATCGGGGTCAGGCGAAAAACCGCGGCTTTCGCGCGTTCCACGCGGAACGCGGCGTCAGGCGTCACACCTCGAACAGCTTCCCCGCCAGGTCCGGCTCCTTGTCGATCCGGGTGCCGAGCTTGATCGAGGTCGCCAGGCGCGGGACGCCTTCCTCGTGCAGCACCTCGTGGATCTTCCGGATCGTGTCGAGGATCACGTCGAGCTCGCCCTCGACGTTCGTGCCGTAGGAGTGGAGCTGCACGATCAGACCGGAGTCCTTGATCAGCTTGTGCGCGCGCATGACTTCCGCTCTCACGCTCACGCCCACCCCGATGGGGATCACCTGGATCTCTGCCACCGCCTTCATTCCGATGCCTCCGTCAAGGGGCCGGCATCCTAGCTCCGGAGGCCGCGAAGGCCTCGCCCAGGCCCTGCAGCGCCCGTTTCACCTCCACGCGCACGCGCCGTTTCCGCCACGTGTGCTCGTGATCCGTGTTGTCGAGCGGCTTGGCCGGCCGGCCGGCGAGAGCGGCCGCCTCCTCGATCGCGCCGTCGTCGAGCCGCGCGCCCAGGAGCAGCGCCTCGGCGTCCCGGCTCCGAACCGGGGCGGAACCCACGGCGTTCAGCACGATCCGCGCCTCCCGCACGCGGTCGCCGTCGAGCGCCAGACGCACCGCGACCGCCGCGACGGGGAAGTCGAAGCTGCCTCGGCGCCGCACCTTCCGGTAGACGGAGCGCGCGTCCCCCTGCGATGGGACCTCGATCGTCGTGAGGACCTCGTCGGGCGCCTTCGTGAGGTAGGCGATCCCGTCGTCGCGAAACAGCTCGTGGACGGGAATCTCGCGCACGCCGTCGGGGCCCTCCAAGCGAACGCGCGCGCCGAGCGCGATCAGCACCGGCACCGAGTCCGAGGAGTTCACGGCCCAGCAGCGCGGGCTCGACGGCGCCACCCAGCAGGTCTCGCCCTCGCACTTCATGCAGAAGTCGATGGCGCGCCGCCACTCCCAGCTCTGGTCGTAGTAGTTGCAGCGCGTGTCGAGGCAGACGTTGCCGCCGATCGTGCCCGTGTTGCGGAGCAGCGGCGTGCTGATCGACCGGACGGACGTGGCCAGTGCGGGCAGGTCGGAAGCGAGTCGCGCGTCGCGCTCGAGCGCCCTCAGCGTCTCGGCCGCGCCGAGCGTCCACGTGCCGTCGTCGGCACGCGTGCGCCCGCGAATCTCGGGGAGCTTCGCGAGCGAGACGAGCACGGTCGGCGTCTGCTGCCGGCGCTTCATGTTGGGCAGGAGATCGGTGCCGCCGGCCACGAGCGCCGCGGACGGTCCTTCTCCGGCCAGGACCTCGACGGCCTCGGCAACGGTCCGGGGCTCGACCCAGCGAAAGGGCGGTAGACGCATCATCGGGTCGTGCCCTCCTGCGTCGCGACCGGGCGGGGCGCCCGGCCGTCGCCACCCTCCTCGAGGGTCTTCACGCGCAGCGTCTCGACGATCCCGAGGTCGGGGAACGAGCGGGGCCCGTAGCGCTTGTCCTTCGCGGCCAGCGCGCGCAGCACCTTCTCGGGCGTGATGGGCACCTCGTCCACGCGGATCCCGAGCGCGTCGTGGAGCGCGTTCGCGACGGCGGGCATCATCGGGAGCAGCGGCCCCTGGCCGACCTCCTTGGCGCCGAACGGGCCGTTGGGGTCGGGGTCCTCCACGAGGTAGGTCTCGACCTCCGGCATCTCCATCGTCGTCGGGCTCTTGTACTCGAGCATCGACGGCGTCTTGTGCACGCCGAACCGCCCCGGCCGGTACGACATCTCCTCCAGGAGCGCCTCGCCGAGCCCCATGTAGACGCCACCCTCGACCTGGCCGATGACGAGGTTCTCGTTGATCGACTGCCCGATGTCGTGCGCGATCCACACCTTCTCGACGCGGATCTCGCCCGTCTCCTCGTCCACCTCCAGCTCGACCACCGCCGCGCTGTAGGAGTACGCAGGGGACGGACCGACACCCGCACCCCGGTACTTGCCCGGCGTGGCGGGCGGCGTGTAGGAGCCCGTGGTCACGACGGTCCCGAAGCGCGCCTCGGCGAGCTCGACCGCCTTGGCGAACGCAATCTCGCGGTCGGGATCGCCGACGTCGAACACACGGTTCTCCGCGAACCCGATCTTCGAGGCGGGGATCTCCCACTCCTCGGTCATGGCTTTCGCCACGATCTCCCGCGCGCGCTCCGCGGCCTGGATCGCCGCGTTGCCGGCCATGAGCGTCACGCGGCTGCTGTACGAGCCGAGATCCACCGGCGTCAGGTCGGTGTCGGCCACCTTCAGGCGGATGTC
>JAUXCH010000950.1 GCA_030618975.1 Planctomycetia bacterium | reverse complement strand
GCCGGCCGACGGCGATCCGTCCCGCGTACGGGTCGACTTCCACGTCGCACACGGGGAGGTCGACGGGACCGTCCGGATCGACCTTCGGAGCCGGCACGTGCTCGAGGATCGCGTCGAGGATCGGCAGGAGGTTGGGCTGGAGATCGTCGGGGGAACTTCCCGAGATGCCCTGGCGTCCCGAGGCGTAGAGGACCGGGAACTCGAGCTCGTCCTCCTCGGCGCCCAGGTCGATGAAGAGACCGTAGACGAGATCCAGCACCTCTGCCGGGCGCGCGTCGCGCCGGTCGATCTTGTTGATCAGGACCAGCGGAGGCAGACCTGCCTCCCGGGCCTTGCGCAGCACGAAGCGTGTCTGCGGGAGCGGGCCCTCGAAGGCGTCCACGAGGAGGAGTACCGCGTCCGCCATGCGGAGGACGCGCTCGACCTGCCCCCCGAAGTCCGCGTGGCCGGGGGTGTCGATCAGGTTGATCTTCACGCCGCGATACTCGATGGCGCAGTTCTTCGAGAAGATCGTGATGCCCCGCTCGCGCTCGAGCTCGTTCGTGTCCATCATCAACGCCTGGTCCTCGGGGAGGTGGGCGACGGCGCCCGCCGTCACGAGGAGGCGGTCGACCAGCGTGGTCTTGCCGTGGTCGACGTGGGCCACGACGGCCACGTTGCGGAGGGGAAGGCTCATGGGGAGGGAACTCGCTGAGGGCGGGGGGAGGGTACCGTGGGAGGGTGGCCCCGCCGCCTTCCTCCGGAGTCGGCAGGGCAGGAGTACACTCCCTCCCCTCATGAACGAACCGCGCACCAAGATCCACTGCACCTGCGGTCCCGCCTGCCGGGACGTGGAAACCCTCCGCGCGATGATCCGTGCCGGCGCCGACGTCTTTCGCGTGAACGGCGCGCACGCCGACGGGGAGGAGATCGCCGCTTGGATCGGGCTCGTGCGCGAGGCTTCGGCCGCCGAGGGGCGCGCCGCCGGCGTGCTGGTGGATCTCCCAGGGCCCAAGTTCCGCGTGGGCGCCCTGGCCGCGGACGACGGGTTCGTGCTGGCGCCGGGCGACCTCCTCCGGATGGACGCCGGGGAAGAGCCCGGGGACGGGCGTCGCGTGCCGCTGCGCGAGATGGCCTGGTTCGCCGACGTGGTCCCGGGCGGCTCGGTGGTGGTCGGCGACGGGGGGGCGCGTCTCGAGGTCCTCTCGGGGGACGCGTCGGGCGTCGAGCTGAGGGCCGTCGACGCCGTCAAGGTGCGAGGGGGCATCGGCGTCCACTTCCCCGGCCTTGCGCTTCCGACGGCCGTGCCCACGCGCCGCGACCGCGAGCTCCTGCGGGCCGCCGTCGAGGCGGGCGCCGACATGATCTCGCAGTCCTTCGTGCGTACGCCCGACGACATGGGGCGCATCCGGGATCTCATCCGGCAGCACGGAGGGAAGCGCACGCTCGCCATCGCGAAGATCGAGCGCGTGGACGCGGTCCACGCCGCCGACGCGATCCTCGCCCAGGCCGACGGCGCGCTCCTCGGGCGGGGGGACCTCGGCATCGACGCCGGCGTGGAGGCCGTGCCTTCGCTCCAGAAGCGCGTGCCCGAGGCCGGCCGCCGCACCGGGCGTCCGGTCGTGATCGCCACCGAGATGCTCGAGTCCATGGTCCGGAGCCTGCGGCCCACGCGGGCCGAAGCGAGCGACGTGGCGGGCGCGGTGTACGAGGGTGCGGACGGCGTCATGCTGTCGGCGGAGACGGCCATCGGGCAGCACCCCGCGCGCGTGGTCGCGACCATGGCGGAGATCCTCGGCGCCGCGGAGGCGGATCCCGCCGCGCCCTACGCGGGGCGCAGGGGGTGGCAGACGCTCCCCGCCCGCGCGGGTCGTCCCGACCAGCATGTCGTGCACGCGGCCGTC
>JAUXCH010000523.1 GCA_030618975.1 Planctomycetia bacterium | reverse complement strand
CCTGGAGCATGAGGATCGGGCCGCCGGAGTGGCCGTGCTCGACACCCGGCATGTCGATGTCGACGTACTCCACGGTGGAGCCGGGAACGTACTTCTTCACGCCTGCGATCCACCCTCCGACGACGCGGAGCTGCGTGGCCGCGTAGGTCTGCCACAGGGAGGCCGGGTAGCCGACGAGGAAGACCTGGCTCGCGAGGTGGAGGTCGGCCGTGGGGACGAGGCCGGCTTCCTCCTTGAAGTACGGAACGTGCGGGTCCTCCTCGAAGCTGAAGACGGCCAGGTCGGCACGGCGGCTCTCGCAGAGAAGCTGGACGTGGCGGATCAGGCGACCGTGCTTGCCGCCGATGAGGAACTGGATCGGGAGCGTCGGGTCCTCGAGGTGACTCTCCACGACGTGTCGGGCGGTCACCAGGTAGTGCGCCTCCCGGTAGCGCAGCAGGAAGCCGGTCCCGGCGCTCTCGCCCCCGCGGACGTAGACCACGTGGGTCAGGGTGTCCGGCAGGAGGTGGGTGGCCGGCTCGGGGCCCGCCTGGGAGACGCCCTGGAGGAGCAGGAGGAGGAGAGCGAGAGAGGTTGCGACCAGTCGTCGGAGCATGGGGGCCTCGACCGGGGAATGGGGAGAGGTGTACGCTCGTAGGTCGGACCGTGCGAGGCCGAGGTGTACCCCCAGGTCAGCTGTCCCGGTTGCGGGGACGGATGTCGTTGCCGCCGGCCGCCTTGGCCTCCTTGCAGAGGCGGCTGGCCTCGTCGAGGAGTTCCACGACGGGGCGCGGATCCTCGGGGGTCACCGCGACGACACCGCCGCTGATGGTCACCCCGGTCGAGCCGAAAAGCTCCCCCAGGTCGAGATCCCGGGCGTCCAGGTCCCCTCGAAAACGGTCGGCCGCCTGCACGGCCTCCTCCAGGTCCTGGTGGGCGAACACGATGACGAACTCGTCCCCGCCGTAGCGGTAGACGGCATCGCCTCGCCGGCTGGTCTCGCGCAGGCGCTGGGCCACCGCGCGCAGGACGGCGTCGCCCGTGCCGTAGCTCTGCTCGTTGTTGAAGCGGCGGAAGTCGTCGAGGTCGCAGAAGGCGAGGGCGAAGCACGTGCGGTAGCGGCCGACGTTCGCGCACAACACGTCCAGGTCCTCCTCCAGACGCCTGCGGTTCGGGAGTTGCGTCATGGGATCCACCCGGACCTCGTTGAAGAGGGTCCGGCTCCGCTCCAGGAGCACCTCGTCTCGCCGGACGAGCTGCTCCACCCGGTCCTCGAACTCGAGCAGACGCTGGTAGAGGCCCCGCTGCTCCAGCCCCCGCTCGACCGCGTCTTGGAGCTCCTGGAGGTCCACCGGTTTGTCGAGAACCAAGAAGGCCCACCGCCTGGCAACGGCCAGGGCCTCGACGAGGTCCGGCCACGCCGAGACGACGAGGACCGGGGTCCGGTCCTTCAGGACGGGGTGAACGAGCTCGAGGAAGGCCCGGCCCCCCATCGGGCGCACCTCGAGATCGCAGAGGACGAGATCGTAGTCCTGCCCCGCTTGGAAGACGCGGGTCCTCCCCTCCTGCCCGTCGCTCGCCAGATCGCACGTGTGCCCCTGGCCGGCGAGGTGCTTGCGGAACAACTCCGCGAGGTCGGGCTCGTCCTCGACGATCAGGATGTGCGCCACCTCGGCCTCCATGGATCCGCGGCCACCGGGCCCGGGTCGGTCATCGTCGTAGCGGCCCGCTGCCGCGCGCAGCGGCCCCGTCCCTCGAACCATGGCCCAGGATCCGGCGCGTGGCCAACGAGAAACCACTCGCTGTCCCTTGCATGGTGCCTGGCACCGTACGAGGGTCAGAGGTCCATCGTGCAGATCTGGATGCCGTCGTCCTCGGTCGAGGCGTGCACGGCGAAGCCCAGACGACGCATCATGTGGAGCATCGGCTCGTTGGTGCTCAGTACCTCGCCGACCATCTCCGTGAGCCCCTTGGCCTTCGCCTCGGCGATCAACCCCTGGAGAATGCGGGACCCGACCCCCCGGTGTCGCCACTCGTCCGCGACGACCAGGGCGAACTCCGCCGTCTTCCCGTCGGGATTCGTGACGTAGCGGCCGACGGCGATCTCGACCTCCTTCCCCTGCTCCCGGGTCGTACCGATGAGCGCCATCTCGCGGTCGTAGTCGATCTGCGTGAAGCGGACCAGCATCTTCGGCGTCAGCTCGTTGAGGCTGCGCATGAACCGGAAGTACCTCGCCTCCGGCGAGAGGTTGCGGATGAAGGCCTGCTCGATCTCCGCGTCCTCGGGTCGGATGGGCCGGATCGCGATGTCGGTGCCGTCGGAGAGCTGAAGGTTCGACTCGAGGTGCCGGGGGTAGGGGTGGATCGCAACGTGGTCGTACCGGCCCTGGTGGGCCGGCGGGTACGCCACCACGATGCGCGCGTCGAGCGCGACCACGCCCTCTTCGTCGGCCATGAGCGGGTTGATGTCGAGTTCGTGGATGTGAGGGATCTCGCAGACCAGGCCCGAGACCCGGAGCAAGGTGTCGACGACGGCCTCCATGCGTGCCGGAGGCATGTTGCGGAACGCGTCGAGGAGGCGGGCGACCTTGGTGCGGCCGATCATGTCGCGCGCGATGAAGGAGTTCAGGGGAGGCAGGGCGACGGCGCGGTCGCGCAGGATCTCGACCTCGGTGCCCCCGGCGCCGAACGTGACCACCGGGCCGAAGACGAGGTCGCGGATCACACCGACCAGGAGCTCGCGCCCGTGCGGACGGCGGAACATCTTCTCGACGAGGACGCCCCGCACGTCGGCGTCGGGCTCCGCTTGCCGGGCCTGGCCCACGATCTCCCGGTAGACGCTGCGCACGTCGTGGGCGCTGCTGATGTTCAGGCGAACGCCGCCGACGTCGGATTTGTGCGTGATCTGCGGCGAGTGGATCTTCATGGCGACGGGGAAGCCGACGCTCTGGGCGGCGACGAGGGCCTCGTTCGCGGACCGCGCGAGCATCCCGGGCATCACGGGGATGCCGAACGCCGTCAGGACGGCCTTGGACTCTGTGGTGGTGAGGGTCTTGCGCCCCTCTCCCAGGGCGCCCTCGACGATGAGGCGCGCCCCGTCGACGTCCGGGTCGATCTCGCGGGAGAGCGGACCCGGAACGTGGAGCAGCATCTCCTGGTTGGCGTGGTGGCTCGCGAGATAGGCGAACGCCTCGACCGACGCCTCGGGACTGTCGAAGGTCGGGACCCCCTTCGCGGAGAAGTGCTCCCGTCCGGCCCGCACCTGCTGCTCGCCCATCCAGCAGGTGAGGACGGGCTTCTTCGCCTTGGCTGCCCTCGCCGCGACGCCCTCGGCCACGAGGGTCGGATCCGTCATGGCCTGCGGCGTGAGCATGACCAGGACGCCGTTGAGGCCCCGGTCCTCGAGGCAAGCAGCGACGGCCGCCTCGTACCGGTCCGCGGGAGCGTCGCCGAGGATGTCGACGGGGTTGGCATGGGACCAGGCTGCGGGCAGAGCCTCGTTCAACGCCGCGAGCGCCTTCTCCGAGAGGTCGGGAATCTCCACGCCGAGCTCGGCCGCGCGGTCGGCGGCCATGACGCCCGGTCCACCCGCGTTCGTGACCACGCCCAGCCGATTGCCTCCGACGCGGTGGTGCGACGAGAGAAGCTCGGCGGCGGCGAACAGCTGCTCGATGCTGTTGGCCCGCACGGCCCCGGCCCGGCGCAGCGCCGCTTCGAAGACGTCGTCGGATCCGACGAGCGAGCCGGTGTGGGACATGGCCGCCTTCGCGCCCACCTCGTGGCGGCCTGCCTTGACGACGATCACGGGCTTGAAGCGCGCGGCGACGCGCAGCCCGCTCACGAACTCCCGCGAGCGCTGGATGCCCTCCACGTAGAGCAGGATGCCCTGCGTCTGCGGATCGAGGGCCAGGTAGTCGAGGGTCTGGCCGAAGTCGACGTCGGCCTGCATGCCGAGGGAGACGATGGTCGAAAAACCTACCGTCCGACACGCGGCCCAGTCGAGGATCGCGGTGCAGATGGCGCCCGACTGGGAGACGAGGGCCAGGGAGCCGGGGGTCGCGGAATTCTTGGAGAACGTCGCGTTGATGCCGAGGTGCGGGACGATCATCCCGAGGCAGTTCGGGCCGATCAGGCGGATCCCGTAGCGGCGGATCTCCTGGATCAGCCGCTTGCGAAGCGGGGCGCCCTCGCCGCCGCCCTCACCGAATCCCGCGGAGAGCACGATGGCACCCTTGACGCCCTGCTCGCCGCACTCCCGGATGAGCGCAGGAATGGTCGCGGCGGGCGTCGCGAAGACGGCCAGGTCGACCGGCTTCCCGATGTCCGCGAGGGAGGGATAGGCCTGCTGCCCGGCGATTTCCTTGCGCTTCGGGTTGACGGGGTAGATG
>JAUXCH010000570.1 GCA_030618975.1 Planctomycetia bacterium | reverse complement strand
GTGGGAGGCCAGCGTCTCCGGTCCCCTCGATCGCTGGCCGACCCACCAGGGCTTCGACAAGTTCTACGGCTTCCTCGGCGGCGAGACGAACCAGTGGGAACCCAGTATCTACGACGGGGTCACCCCGGTCGATCCGCCTGACGATCCCGACTACCACTTCATGAACGACATGGCCACGCAGGCCGTGAACTGGGTCCGCTTCCAGCAGTCCCTCACGCCGGACAAGCCGTTCTTCGTCTACTTCGCACCCGGTGCCGTTCACGCGCCTCATCACGTGCCCCAGTCGTACATCGACAAGTACAAGGGCAAGTTCGACGAAGGCTGGGACGTCATCCGCCAGCGCATCTACGAGAAGCAGTTGGAGCTCGGCGTGATCCCGAAGGGGACGAAGCTTGCGCACAAGCCGGCAGACATCAAGGACTGGGCCGATCTAACACCTCAGGAGCAGAAGCTCTTCGCCCGCCAGGCCGAAGTGTTCGCTGCCTTCGTGGACATGACGGACCACGAGACGGGGCGTCTGATCCAGGCGATCGAGGACATGGGCGAGCTCGACAACACGCTGATCTTCTACATCGCCGGCGACAACGGAACGAGCGCCGAAGGAGGGATGAGCGGTCTCTACAACGAGATGACCTACTTCAACGGCGAACCCCAGGGGTCGGACCTCGACTTCATGATGAAGTTCTATGACAAGTGGGGGGATCCCGACACCTACCCGCACATGGCCGCCGGGTGGGCGGTTTGCTTCGACTCCCCGTTCACGTGGACCAAGCAGGTCGCCTCCAACTACGGGGGCACGCGCAACGGTCTCGTCGTTCATTGGCCCGAGGGGATCAAGGAGAAGGGCGAGATTCGTTCGCAGTGGCACCACGTGATCGACGTCACGCCCACGGTGCTCGAGGCGTGCACGCTGCCCGAGCCCCGAGTCGTGAATGGCACGCCGCAGCGCCCCATCGAGGGTGTGAGCATGCTCTATTCCTTCGACCACCCGCAGATGCCCAGCCGCCGGACGACTCAGTACTTCGAGATGTTCGGCAACCGCGCCATCTACTTCAACGGGTGGCTCGCGGGAACCGTCCACGTGAAGCCGTGGGGAGCGCCCGAGAACAAGTTCCCTGAGGACGTCTGGGAGCTCTACCACGTGGAGGAGGACTTCAGCATGGCGGAGGACCTGGCCGACAAGCATCCGGATCTCCTGGAAGGGCTCAAGAAGCTCTTCCTGGCGGAGGCGGTCAAGTATCAGGTTCTCCCGCTGGACGATCGCCGCGAGGAGCTCTTCGACCCGCGTCAGGCCGGCCGGCCCGATCTGATGTACGGTCGCAAGACCCTGACGCTCTACGAGGGCATGGGGCGACTGCTCGAGAACAGTTTCATCAACGTGAAGAACACCTCGTTCGAGATCGTGGTCGACGTGGACACCAAGGGGGCCGACACGAACGGCGTCCTCGTACAGCAGGCCGGCAAGTTCGGCGGCTGGAGCTTCTACGTCCAGGACGGCAAACCCGTCTTCGCGTACAACTACGTTGGCCTCGAGATCTACAAGGCCACGAGCGACGCTACGCTCCCCGAGGGCGAGACGACCGTCAAGATGGACTTCGCCTGGGACGGCGGAAAGCCGGGCGCCGGTGGCACCGCGACGCTCTTCATCGGCGGCAAGGAAGTCGGTTCGGGCAAGATCGAGAAGACCCAGCCGAGCGTGTTCTCGGCCGACGAGACTGCCAACGTCGGTGAGGATCTCGAGACTCCGGTCGTGCCGGACTATGCAACCGAGAAGGGCCGCTTCACGGGCAAGATCGAGAGAGTCACGATCAACCTGAAGTGATCGGCATGCGTCTCCAGGCCGCCGCGCCCCGGTTTCGGGGCGCGGCGACCCCCATGGGGCACCGCCTCGAGACGTGATCGAGGTGGAGTTCACGTCGTGCGACTCCCGAGTCATGCGGCGACACGTCGAAGTGGTATCCCCGGCAGGACTCGAACCTGCGGCCTCCGGTTTGGGAGGCATGCTGGCCAGGGGAGCGACTTGTGGCGTACGTACCTGGGCGACAAGGAGGCAGATCCGCTTCAGGTGCTGGTGACTCTTCGCTGGACGGGCCGGGGCTGTCAGTAGTCCCTCACCCTTGGTCTCTACGCAAGACGTAGAAGGCGTAGCCGTAGTAGTCAGAGTAGGCCTCGAACAGCTCCATCTCCCGCTCGGTCATTGCGGCAACACCGAGTGCCTCCTGGTCGTCTGCATGTCGACGCCGAAACTTGGTCAGGCGCTCGCGTAGTGGAGCGTAGTAGCCCTCGGTCCAGCCCGCTTCCGGCAAGTGGAAGGTGGCGATGACCTCCCAACCCATCGCCTTCGCGGCAGCGGCATTGCCCTGCACGCTGCGCATGCCCGGGTAGCACTCCGCCCAGAACTCTGCCAACTCATCGGGCGGGTTGGGGCGGAACCAGGACGCTTCGGAGACGACCAGATAGCCGCCGGGCTCGAGGAGCCGCCGCCACGTGGCGAGCCCGGCGTCGAAGCCGATGATGTAGAGGGCCCCTTCGCTCCAGAGAAGGTCGAACTCGCCATCCGCGAAGGGCAACGAGTTCATGTCGGCGGCCTGGGTCGTGACACGAGACTGAAGGCCGCTCGCAGCCACGCGCTCGGTGACGGTAGAGAGCAAGCTGGGCACCAGGTCCGTCGCCGTGATCTTCCCGTCGGTGTTCTTCGCCAGGGTGAGCGTCTGTGCGCCGGTGCCGCAGCCTATGTCCAGTATGTCGGGCTTCGGCGGCAGCTCGCTGCACAGTCGCAGCGCTCGGAGCGTTGACTGGGCATCGCCCGGACCGAGCCGGTCGAGCCCCTCGTGTAGCTCGACGAGTAGTTCGATCATCCGCGCTTCTTCCATGCAGAGTCCTCCAGACCGTCTTTGCGAATGCCATACAGGAGTGCCGCGCTACCCGACCCGGACCTGACGAGATTCGTGGCTCTTGGCCGCCTGTATTCGGCGCGGGGATCCTCGTCCAACGCTGCACCTGAAGTGGGACATGCTAGCCCGACGTTGCCGAGTTCGGGCCGCGAATCGAGGCAACATCTTCCGGCACAAGGGGTTGCGAACGCGGTCGTGTAGGACCTGGCCCTACAGGTAGCGCTCGAGTTGGAGCGCGTCGTAGAGCCGCTCCTGCACGTCGTTCAACTCGGAATGGACGCGGTGCGTGCGCGGTCTTCCGCGTCGTGACTGCGTCAGCACCTGCACCTCGCGGATCCCCCCGAGTTCGTCCAGCAACATAGGCACGCTCAATTCGATGCCCGCCGCGTACGCCTCGCGCTGCAGGAGCGCCGTGAGCGTGAACGCCACGACGCAGTAGAAGGCGTGGACCCGGACCTTCTGGTCCGTCCAGTGGAACGTGGGGCGAAAGGCGAGGTGGTAGGGGTCCTTCATCTGCCGAAACGCCGACTCCACGTGGTGCTGGCCCCGGTAGGCCTTCACGATGTCCTCGTCGCTCCATTCGTGGCGATCCGTAAAGAGGAGTGTCTTGCCGAGCCGGGTCCGGTCCAGCCGCTCCCACGCCCGCGTATCGAAACGGAAGTGAAGCGTGGGAAGCGCACGCCCGCGCCTCTGGACCGTGACCTGGAAGAGCTCCTCCATGTCCCGGCCCGTGAGAATCCGTGCCACGGACTTCTTCACGGAGGCCTTGGTCGGCGCCTTCCCCCGGCGAGGTCCGTTGCGGGTGCGCCGTAGACGCGCCTGGAGATCGACGAGCTTCTGGCGCCGCTTGGCGACCTCGCGCTCCAGGGTCTTCACCTGGGCCGTGCGCAGGTTCTCGTTCCAGGTCACGAGCACCGTGAACTCCGACCCGTAGACCTTCTTCTTGGTGCGGTAGGAGAGGACCTCGGCCGGGAAACGCTTCGGATCGAGCCGTTCGAGCTTCTTTCGGGGAACGGCCAGGAGGTCCTTGTGCTGGGTCGGGACCAGGGAGCCCACGATGTGGTACGGGCTCTCGCCCAGTTCCTGGATGATGTCCT
>JAUXCH010000068.1 GCA_030618975.1 Planctomycetia bacterium | reverse complement strand
GCCAGCTCGCCCTCGGGGGCAACCTCGTCCTCCCCGTCGGCTCCTCCCCGTACGACCAGGAGCTCCTCCGCGTCCACCGGATCGCCTCCGAGAAGCTCACCCGCACGCGACTCGGGGCCGTGCGCTTCGTGCCGCTCTACGGCGCCGAGGGCTGGAGCGACGACGAAGCCAGACACCCCGGCTGGCTGCGCTAGCCCCTCCGCACCACCAATCGTAAGGAATGACACCCGGTACCAATGTTCGGCATTCGGATGCCCAACTCCAGGATCAGCACCCGGTACCGATGTTCGGCATTGGAGGGGCCCAACTCCGACGCGCGGCTAGCCTCGCTCAGCTCCTGCGCCCCGAACGATCCCCGGGAGAGCGGAGCGTCAGTCCCTCGACCTGGGACGCCTGCGGCGGCGGAAACGCGAGGCCGGCGACGAACCCGCCGACCAGCGTGGTCAGGAGAGCCACCGGCGCGAGCCACAGGGGGTGGAACGCCCACCGTGCCGGCAGCTCGAGCGCCACCGCGCCCGCGACGAGACCCGCGCCGAGCGCCGTGCCGATCAGGGCTCCCGCCTCGTTCGTCCGCCGCGTCAGCACGCCCAGGCCGAACAGCCCCAGCAACGGACCGGCGAAGTAGCCGAGCCAGGTGATCAGGGTGTCGAGGAGCCCCCTCGCCGCCGTCGCCGCAAGGAGGGCGGCCAGGATCGCGAGCACGCCGAAGACCGCGGTCAGCAGCCGTGCGAGGCGGAGTTCGCTCCGCGCCTCCATCGGCCGCGCCCTGAACCGCCGCACGAAATCCACGAGCGTCGCCGTCGACATCGAGTGAATGGCGGAGTCCATGCTCGACATCGACGCCGCGAAGATCGCGGCGACCAGCAGACCGGAGATCCCGGCGGGCAACCGGTGGAGGATGAAGAGCGGCAGCGCGGAGTCGTTCGTGCGCCCCTCCTCGGCCATGGCCGCCGTGAACCGCTCGGCCGCCGGCGAGAGATCGCTCCAGGCGTGGATCGCGACGCCCAGGAAGAGCGTCAGGGCCACGGCGAAGAAGCCGATCCCCCAGCCCAGGAACGCGGCGCGGCGGGCGGCGTGCACGTCGGTGCACGCAAGGTAGCGCTGCACCGCCTGCTGGTTGGTCCCCGCGACCGAGAGCGCGAGCACGCCGTAGGCGAGCAGGGCCCCCACGAGGGTGAACGGCGTGGCGAAGGTCAGGTCGGTCGAAACCGCCTCGAGCCGCCCCTCGGCCGCGGCGTGCGACCAGACGGCTCCCGCCCCACCCACCACGTCGGAGGACACGATGACGACGGACACGAGGACGCCGAGCACCACGACGGACAGTTGGATCAGATCCGTCCAGACGACCGCCGTGATCCCGCCGGCCGCGCTGTAGAGCAGCGCGGCCACGCCGCTGAGGACGATCGCGGCCTGGAGGTCGAGGTCCGAGACCGCCGTGAGCGCGAGCGCCGGTCCCAGGACGAGGATGCCCGTGCGGAGGAGCGTCTGGCCGAGGAAGAGCGCGCTCGCCACGGTGCGCGCGCCGACCCCGAAGCGGAGTTCGAGGTACTCGTAGGCGGTGGTCAGCCGCAGCCGGGCGAAGAAGGGGAGGAACACCATGCAGGCGACGAGGATCGCCACGAAGTCGCCGATCTGGAGCTGCAGGTACCCCATGCCCTTGCCGTAGCCGTAGCCGGTCCCGCCGATCAGCGCGACGCTGCTGAACGACGTGGCGATCAGGGAGACCCCCACCGCCCACCAGCGCATCCGGCGCCCGCCGAGGAAGTAGTCCTCGGTGTTCTTCTGGCGCCGGTTCGCCCACGCCCCGATCGCGACCACGACCGCGCCGTAGACGGCGACGACGGTCCAGTCGAGGGGCTCGAGGCGAGGCACCCCGGGAGCCTATCCGCCGCCACGGACGCAGGAGTGGTAGAAAGGGAGGCCGGAGGCTCGACCATGACGGACTCGGACACCGAGCGCAGACGGGACGAGTGGGAGCAGACGATCGGCCGAGAGCTGCGCGCCTTGGTCCTGTCGTGGAACATGGGCTACGAGTTCGCCACCGCGCTGAAGCACTGCGAGCCCGATGTCGAGGCCGACCGGCAGTGGGGCGCCCTCGCCTGGAAGCTCCAACGCGCGATGATGGACGCCGTGCCCGACCTGCTCGAGGGCTTCGAACTCCCACGCCTTCGAGTCATCCGCGACGAGGGAGACGCTCCGTTCTAGACCGGCCGCAGTCGAGCCTCGACGCCGATCCCTACCAGGCGTAGGCCTCCGGGGCCTGCCCGCCGGGCCCCGGGAAGATCGCGTCGAGCCTCTCGAGGTGCGCTGCCGTGAGCTCGATCTCGAGCGCGTGGAGGGCCCCTGCCAGCTGCTCCATCGTCCGCGGCCCGATGATGGGCGCGGTGACGTCGGGCTGCTGGAGGAGCCACGCGAGCGCGACGTCGGCCGGGGCCTCTCCGAGGTCCGCGCAGAACGACTCCCACGCTTCGAGACGCTCCGCTTCCTCCTTGCGCCTCTCTACGAGGCGCTCGACCTTGCGACGCTCGCCAGGCCCCGGCCCCGCGAGCAGGCCACCCGCCAGCGGGCTCCACGGCAGGAAGGCCAGCCCGTATCCACGGCACGCGGGCAGGACCTCGAGCTCCGCCGTTCGCTCGAGCAGGTGGTAGAGCCCCTGCTCCGAGACCAGCCCGAGGAAGTGGCGCGCCTTCGCCGTCTCGCACGCCTGGGCCAGGTGCCAGCCCGCGAAGTTCGACGAGCCCACGTAGAGCACCTTGCCCTGTTGCACGAGGAGCTCGAGGGCCTGCCAGATCTCCTCCCACGGCGTCTCGCGGTGGATGTGGTGCATCTGGTAGAGGTCGATGTGGTCGGTCTCGAGACGCCGGAGGCTGTCCTCGCAGGCCTGCCGGACGTGGAAGGCCGAAAGGCGCTTCTCGTTGGGCCCGTCCCCCATCTGGCCGTAGACCTTCGTCGCCAGGACCGTGTCCTCGCGGCGACCTCCTCCCTGCGCGAGCCACCGGCCGACGATTCCCTCGGTCACCCCCACGCCGATGGGCTGGCCGTAGACGTTGGCCGTGTCCACGAAGTTGACGCCGGCCTCACGACCCGCATCGAGGATCGCGTGCGCGTCCTCCTCCGTCGTCCGGGGGCCGAAGTTCATCGTTCCGAGGCAGAGCGGGCTGACCTTCAATCCGGTCCGTCCCAGGTGTACGTGCTGCATGTCGGTCCTCACTTGTCCTCGGGGGCGATCCCCATGCCGCTGCGGTCGGGATAGGCGGGCCGCTTCGGCGGCGCGTACGTCTTCGTCTTCAGTTCCTCGAGCATCACGTCGATGGCGGCGTCCAGCTGCGGATCGCCGCCGTCGAACATGAGAGCCGGATCGTCGATCACTTCCAGGTCCGGGTCCACGCCGTGCCCTTCGATCCCCCAGGTCCCGTCCCGCTCGTAGAAGGCGAACGTCGGGATGCTCACGTACGAGCCGTCGATCAGCCCCGGGTTGCCCGACATGCCGACGAGGCCGCCCCAGGTGCGCGTGCCGATGAGCTTCCCGAGCCCCTGCTGCCGGAAGTAGTGCGGGAACGCGTCGCCGCCCGAACCCGAGTTCCCGTTCATGAGCATGCACTTCGGGCCCTGGTGCGCGGAGTACGGCCACGGCCAGTCGAGGCCGTCGCGCCGGGCCCAGTAGTTCGTGATGGGCCGGTTCAGCATTTCGACGAACCGGGTGGGGATCTGCCCGCCGCCGTTCCAGCGCTCGTCGACGATCAAGGCGTCCTTGGCGAGCTGCCCCTGGTACTGGCGCATGAGCTCGTTCTGCCCGTTCCAGCCCGTGTCGGGCACGTAGACGTAGCCGACCCGGCCGTTCGTCTTCTCTTCCACGTACGCACGCTTGGACTCCACCCACGCGCGGTACCGGAGGCGGCTCTCGCTGCGGGCCGTCTTCACCAGGACCTCGCGCGCGTCGTCGTCGAGGACCGGCTTCTCGCTCACCGTCAGGGTGATCGTCTTGCCGGCCAGTCCCTCGAACACCGCCCACGGCGCTTCGCTCGCGTCGACGGGGACGCCGTTGACCGCGAGGACGTAGTCGCCGGCCCGCACGTCGAGGCCGGGCGCGGCCAGGGGTCCGCGGGCATCCACGTCCCAGGGCGCACCGGTGACGATCCGGCCGATTCGATACGCCCCGTTCTCGCGCTTCCAGTCCACGCCGAGCATGCCCGTGGTGCTGCCGCCCCGCCGCCGCCAGGGTGCGCCGATCCAGTGGTTCGCGTGCCCGACGTTGAGCTCACCGATCATCTCCCGGATCACGTAGGAGACGTCGTCGCGGGTCACGCAGGCCTCGACCATTGCGAGCGACCGTTCCTTCACGGCCGGCCAGTCGACGCCGTGCATGTGCGGGTCGTAGAAGTAGTCGCGCATGATGCGCCAGGCGTCGGTCACCAGTTGGCGCCACTCCTCCCGCGGTCGGATCCACGTCGTCAGCCCGTCCTTCGAGACGGGCTTTCCACTGCCGGTCCCGGCCTTCTGGAGCGTCGCCGAGTCGCCGCGCAGCACGAGCATCTGCTTCCCGTCGGCAGAGAGCCGGTAGCTGCCGGCACCCGAGGCGACCGTCTCCTCCTTGGGCTTGTCGCCACCGAACACGAACATCTGGATCTCGGACTCGCCGCCCGCCCCCTGGACCGGGCTCCGCACGTAGAGCAGGGCCCCCTTGTGGTTGACGGCCAAGGAGCGGAAGCGGCCGGGCTTCGTGGGTAGGGCGACGGCGCGCCCCTCGAACCCGTCGAGGTCGATCTCCACCTTGTCGCCCTTGTTCTTCCCCTGCCTGTCTCCGCTCTTCTTCGTTCCGCTTGCCGCGTCGCCTCGGGCCTCCGGCCTGCGCTTGTCCCTGCGGCGGCCCTCGAACTCCACGACGAGGCCCATGCCGACCAGCGTGGCCGTTCCCGTGACCTTCGAGCCCGTGACCTCCGCCTCGGTCTTCCAGAGGTTCCCGTCCTCGTCTTCGAGGTCGAGCGTGAGGGTGCCCGAGTCCGCGTCGTAGCGGCCGGCGGTGATGGCGGCGACTCCGACCCGGAGCGACAGGCTACCCGTCACGGTGCCGTTCTCGTCGAGCAGGATCGTGAGCGTGAAGCTCAAGCCGCCGGGGGGGAGGAGCTCGTCGTTTCGCGCCAACCCCACCCACGTACCCGAGAGGCCGTCGTCCTCCGCGGACGCGTCCTGCGCGCTCTCCTCCTCGTCGTCCTCGTGCTCCTCCTCTTCGTCTTCGTCGTCCTCCTCCTCGAAGGACTCCTCGTCGCTCCGTGGCGCAAAGGGCGACGGCTCGTCCTCCGTCAGCGGCACGGCCAGCAGCATCTCGGTGGCGCCGTAGATGAAGGTGCCGTCGTGATCCGCGTACCGCGGCGACCAGGAACGGCTGCTGGCGAAGAACAGCAACTTCCCCTCCCGGCCGAAGGCCGGAGCGTGGTCGTAGAAGAGGTCGCTGGTGACCTGACGCGTCTGCCCCGTCTCCCGGTTCCAGAGGTGGATCGAGTGGTTGCGTGCCGTGTCACCGGCCCGGGCGTAGGCCAGCCAACGCCCGTCGTGTGACCAGCTCGGACGTTCCATGCCGTCGGACTCCACGAGCGGGTCGCGGTCCACGCGCACCGTCTTCCCCGTCTCGAGATCGTGCACGTGGAGCGCCGCCGTCTTGTCGGTGAAGGCGATGCGCTTGGAGTCGGGCGCCCACGTGGGCTTGAATCGGAAGGCCTTGCCGTCGGAGGTGAGCTTCTTCGTCCCGCCCTTTCCGTCGGCGCGCGTGACGTACAGCTCGTACTCCCCCGTGCCGTCCGAGAAGTACGCGATCCACTTCCCGTCGGGGCTCCAAGCCGGATCCCGTTCGGCGACGGAGCTGGTCCGCGTGAGGTTGCGGGGCGATCCCTTGCGCGCGGGAAGCGTCCACACGTCGCCACGGGCCTCGACCACGGTCCGCTTGCCCGTGGGAGAGATCTGCCAGGTCTGGATCTGGCCCGAGGCGTCGATGCGCTGGGGCCTGAGGTCGGGTCGCGCGCCGGGGATCGACACGTCGACCGGGCGGACCTGCTCCGTCTGCAGGTCGAGGAGGTGGAGTCCCGTTCCCTCCTGGAACACGATCTCCCCGTCGCCGTGCGGGCCCGGTCCCATCGCCGGGGAGCGGACGTCGGCGTCCGCAAACCGCGTGACCTGCCGGCGCTTCCCCGTCTTCAGGTCGTGAACCCACACGTTCATGCGGTGTGCGGCTCCCGCGTCGGACAGGAAGTACACGCGGTCGCCGAACCACATCGGCTCGGTGTCGTTGCCCTCCCAGTCCGTGAGACGCTTCGAGGTCCGCTCCTCCAGGTCGACGACCCAGACGTCGGCCGCCTGGCCGCCCCGGTACCGCTTCCAGTTCTGCCGCGCGCCGCCGTTCAGGATGTAGGCGAGCCGCGTGCCTTGGCGATCGAGCGAGCCGTACATGCCGTACGGGACGGGCAGACGCTCCGGCAGACCGCCCTCGGGCGCCACCGTGAAGAGCTGCGGGTGGCGCCGCAGCCCCCCGAGGCCGCCCATCGAGAAGAGCAGCCGTCCGTCCGCGGTCCAGTCGCAAAGGTACTCGGTGCCCGGGTGCCAGGTCACGCGCTCCGGCACGCCGCCCTCCGCCGGCAGGACGTAGATCTCCGCGGAGCCGTCGTACGCCGCCACGAAGGCGATGCGCTTCCCGTCGGGGCTGAAGCGCGGAAACGTCTCCACGCCCTCGGGGCTCGCGAGCGGCACGGCCGTCCCCCCCTCGCGCGGCACCGTCCACAGGTCGTCGCCGTAGACGAAGACGACGTGCGAGGCGCTCACGTCGGGCTGGCGGTAGATCCCGCCGTGCGCCCGGGACTTCCCAATCTCGCGTTTCCCCGCGTCGGGCTTCGCCGCCGCATCCGGCGGTGCCGTGACGCCCACGAGGCCGAACGCCAGCAGGGCGAGGACGGTGAGGTGGACCGTACGCATGGGTCACTCCGCTCGGGTGGACATGGCGCGCGCCGAGTCGGTGAGGGTACCGGCGGGACGAGGCGACGCCGCGGTTCCGGCGCGTTGTCGTCCACCCGCCCTACGCTTCGACGCACCGATGCCGTTCGCCTCGACCCCGTTCCCCAACCCCGTCTGGCTCGCAGCGCTCGTCGGCCTGCTGCTGCTCGTGGTCGGAGTGCTGGTCGGCATCCGGCTCGCCCGTTGGGTACTTCGTTACCGGGTCGGCCGGGCCCGTCGCACCGGCGCGAAGGGCGAGGCGCGGGCCCTGCGGCTCCTCGAGGCGCGCGGCTGGCGCATCCTCGAGCGCGAGGTCGCGGCGGAGGGCGTGGTCCGCGTGGACGGCGAGGACCAAGCCTACACGGTCCGCGCCGACGCACTGGTCAAGCGACGACGCCGCGTCTGCGTGGCCGAGTTCAAGGGCGGCCGCGGGTCCGCGACGATCGCTCACCGCGCCACCCGCCGGCAGCTGCTCGAGTACGCCCTCCTGTTCGACGTGGACGGCGTCCTCCTGGTGGACGCGGAGTCCGGCCGCATCCACGAGGTGGCCTTCCCCGCCCTCCGGCGCCGCTGAAGCGTGTCAGGCTCTTGTCCCGAGTCAGCGGATCGCAGGATCCCCCTCCACCCGATCGGACGGGCACTGCACCGGCACGGCCCACGGTGGCGGGCCCGATACCAGATCTTGGAGCGCTGCGACGGCCTGTGCGTGATGGGCGCCGTCCTCCCTGTACGCGTACACGAGTACGTTCGTGTCGACCGCGATCATCCAACACGCCCCTCGTAGAGCGGACCCCGGAGCGTATCCCAATCCCCCTCCTCGATGCCGGGTTGCGTGCCCCGGCCGCGAAACGTCACGAGCCGGAAAGGCTTGGCGGGCCGCCGAGCCTGCGGTTGTTCGAGCACGAGGCGCAGCCCCTCCTCGACGAGCGCACGAAGCGTCGTCCCTCGTCTCCTGGCGGCCCGACGCGCTTCGCGCGCCAGGCGATCCTCGATGTCGATGGTGGTCTTCATGGGTCAAGGCTACCCACGTCAGTGCATGACGGGTGCCCCGATTGCGGGGGATCCCACCTGATGGAAACCTCGACACGGACCCGCCCAGGATCGGGTCCGCTGGCGAGGAGCGATCCGGCCGGTCCCGCCGTAGGGGAGATCTCCCGAGATGGCCAGAAGGGGGCAGGGGGGGAACAGGCGTTGTCCCTTGCGGAGTGCCTGGCACCCGTACACATGGCACCCGTACACACCGTACACAGCACTGAAACCAGCATCGACACCGAGACCGTGCGGTGGCCCACGCTCTCCCGCAGCTCCTGCGGCGTTGCGCTCGAGCTTTCACGCAGCGGTCAGGAGGAGACACGAAGAGATCGGCGATGGCTGGCGGCGTAGGACCGCACGCCTTCAAGAACAAGTCGAGCCAGAGCTCCTGACATGCCCTCCGTGAACCACCGGGACTCTAGGGCCCCGTGCGGTCGGGCCCGTCAGGGGAACAGGGTGTCTGCCAGCGCCCGAAGTTCGGTGAGCTCCGAGACCGCCGCAACCTGTCCCCCTTCGCCACGCCCTTCCTGCAAGGCTTGCTTCTCCGACTGGGACGTCACCTTCGCTCGAATCGCAGCGGAAAGGCTCCTACCCTTGGTCTCGGCCTCGGCAGCCCGCTTCTCCGCCTCGCCAGCGTCCTTGCGCGCGTCCTTCGCGTCTTCCTGCGCGCCAACTGCACTGGCCTCTGCGTTCTGCGCTCGCTTCCGGTTGACCTCCGTCCCGAAGAAGAAACCCGCAGCGACAAACGCCATCGCTTCGATGGCTCCGAGCAGATAGACGAGGCGGGACCATTCCTCCGTCTCGGCGTCCGTCCTTCCGAGGAGCACGACGATGAGCCCCCCAAACCCGAGGATGATCAGCGCACCGATGACGACCGAAACCTTGTTCTTCATGATCTGCTCCTTCATGATCCTCTCTTCCCTCGCCGGCCGCGTGGGCCCGGCGACTGTTCGCGGCCTTCTCCTCGACGAGCGCACGAAGCGCCGTGCCTCGTCTCCTGGCGACTCGACGCGCTTCGCGCGCCAGGCAATCCGCGATGTCGATGGTGGTCTTCATGGGTCAAGGCTACTCATGTCAGTGCATTGCGGGTGCCCTGTTGCACGGGATCCCGCCTGAGGGAAGCCTCGACACGGACCCGCCCAGGATCGGGTCCGCTGGCAGGGAGCGATCCGGCCGGTCCCGCCGTAGGGAAGATCTCTCGAAAGGGCCGGAAGGGGGCACGGGTGGAGCAGGCGTTGTCCCTTGCGGGGTGCCTGGCACCCCGCGCAAGGGGTACCCGGTCGGGTTGGGCGTGGGCGCGCGTGCGTCAGTTCAGCGAACTGAACCACCCGTCGGCGGCGTGCTCGTACGTGTGGATCTCGTCCGGGGTTCCGTCGGCGTCCGCGTCGTCGGCTTCGTACACCAGGTTGTCGTTCGCGTCGTGCTGCTGGGTGATCACGCGGTCTGGCGTCCCGTCCGCGTCGAGGTCCAGGCGGCGGGCCGTCTCGTTTCCGCGCGCGTCGTACTCGTACGTGATGATCTCCTCCGGGGAGCCGTCGGCATCCTCGTCGTCCTCCTTGCGCACCCGGTTGCCCGCCGCGTCGTACTGATAGGTGTAGATCCTGTCGGGGGTCCCGTCGGCACCTTCGTCCGTCGTCACCAAGAGTGCGTTTCCGTGCGCGTCGAACACCGTGGTGGTGACCCGGTCGAGGACGCCGTCGCCGTCCGTGTCGCGCGTCGACTGCGTCTGGTTCCCGTTCGCGTCGTACTGCCACCGGTCGATGCGCTCCGGCGTCCCGTCACCATCGCCGTCCTGTTCCAAGCGGATCATGTTCCCGGCCGCGTCGTACGTGAAGACGTCGATCTCGTCGTCCGTTCCGTCGGCGCCCCGGTCCACCGCGTAGCGCGTCCGGTTGCCTTGGGCGTCGTAGGCGGTCCTGTAGATCGTGTCCGGCGAGCCGTCGGCGTCGGAATCGCGTTCCGTGCGTCTCCGATGCCCGGCGGCGTCGTAGACGTAGGTCTCGCGCGAGTCCGGCGTGCCGTCGGCATCGTAGTCGGCAACGTACGTCAGGCGGCGACCGTAGACGTCGTACGTGTAGACGTTCGTCCGATCCGTGCTGCCGTCTCCGTCCGTGTCCACCTTGGTTCCCGTCAGGTTGCCGTCGGCGTCGTACGCGAAGGTCTCGACGGAGTCCGGGTGACCGTCCGCGTTCGTGTCACGCTCGCTGCTCGTCACGTTGCCGTTCGCGTCGTAGTGCCACGTCCAGATGGAAGCAGGCGCGCCTCCCGGATCGTCGTAGGTGTCTTGCCGGATTCTCTGCCCGTGCACGTCGTAGGTGTTCGTCGTGAGGTACTCGGGCGTGCCGTCCGCGTCGGTGTCCTGCGCCTCGGCCGTCGTCCCGAAGACGGCGCGAGCGACACCGAGGGAGGCCCACAGGTGGCGCGTGCAGACCCAGGGCTTCTTGACCACGCGGTGGTCGCTCAGGAGAGCCCGGTCGTTCGCACGGTTCAGGAGACCTCGAAACGCCACGTCGTTGTCGAAGTCGTCCCAGTCCATCTCGAAGTCGAGGTGTACGCCGTCGAAGAGCGCGAGGACCTCCGGCGTGAGCTCGATGCCGTTGCCCGCCTGGCCGTCGTAGTCCAGCGTGTGCAGCAGCACCGCCTGGTTGATGACGGCGTGCAGGGGCGAGGGGTCCTCCCGTAGAGCCAGGCGGACGCTCTCGTTCCCTCGGTACACCTCCGCGCCGGGCACGAGGTCGATCGGCGAGAGGCGAGCGCGTCCCGGGGCCTCGCCGAGACTCGTGTCGCCGAGGAAGAAGCGCACGGTCTCCCCCTGGGCGTACCGGAACCGGCCGTCCGCGTCGGTCGTGCCCGCCTGGGTCGCCGTTGCGTACGGGAGGCCGCTCACGGGCGAATCCACGAACCGGCCCGTGAGGACCCCCTCCGGGTTGCCGCCGCCCCCACAACCCGCAAGGATCAGGGCGAGCAGGGCGAGAGCGAGAATCAGGGGTCGGACGAGGATCGTGTGCCGCATGGGAGCCTCCTGGGGCCGAGAGGGGCCGTCTCCAGGACTGCGAAACCGCCCTCGGTCGAGACAGCCCAGGCCGGATCTCGGGCGCGGCGTGGCAGGGCGACTCCTCGTGCAGCGGCACCCGCAGGAAGAAGAGCCAGGGCGCCGCCCCTCCGTGGCGTCCCGCCCGGTTCCACGCGTCCGATCGGCGAGCCCGAGTCGTTGCGGCGGGTGCGGTCCGAATCGACGTGGACGGCACGAGGGGAGGGCGTTGTCCCTTGCGTGGTGCCTGGCACCGTACACGGGCGGCACGAGGGGAGGGCGTTGTCCCTTGCGGGGTGCCTGGCACCGTACAGGGGACAGCGCGCCTTCTCCGCCCCCCCTACAGGATGGCCGGGTCCACCTCGACCCCGACCGGGCAGTGGTCGGAGCCCTCGACCTCGGGCTGGTGGAACGCGCCCTCGAGGTAGGGCGCGGCAGCCTTCGACGCCAGGACGTAGTCGATCCGCCAGCCGACGTTTCTCGACCGGGCCCCCTGCCGCCAGGCCCACCACGTGTAGTGCCCGGCGCCCGGTTCGAAGCGCCGGAATGCGTCGATCCACCCCGATCGGATCCAACGACCGACCTCCTCGCGCTCCGCGGGCAGGAACCCGCTCGTCTTCACGTTCGCCTTGGGCCGCGCCAGGTCGATCTCCCGGTGCGCCGTGTTCCAATCGCCCATCACCAGCACCCGCGCACCGCCGCGTCGCAGCCGCTGCAGGCGGTCGAAGAGCGCGCGGTAGAAATCGAGCTTGAACGGCACGCGACCGTTGTCCCTCTCCTTCCCGCTCCCGTTGGGGAAGTACACGTTCGCCAGGACGAGGCGCCCGAACCGCGCGATCTGGAGCCGGCCCTCGAGGTCGAACCGCTCGTCTCCCAAAGACGTTTCGACCGAGTCCGGCTCGCACCGCGAGAGCAGCCCCACGCCGCCGGAGCCCTCCCGCTCGGCGCCCACCCCCGGCGGGGGGGCGCCGCCCCGGGG
>JAUXCH010000953.1 GCA_030618975.1 Planctomycetia bacterium | reverse complement strand
GATTTGTCTTCCTAAGACCGCTTGGCCTCCGACTTGTTTGAACCGCTTCGCCGCCCGGCGCCACAAGCGGCGCCGGGCCAAGGGACGGCAGGCCGTCGGCCGCGTCCAGGGCGGCCCCTCGCCGGCTCTCGTCCTCTTCTCCCTCCTCATGCTCGTGCAGGCGTTCGTGCTCTCGTTCGCCATCCTCCGCGCTCACGTGACGGCGATCGAGGTCCGCGCGGTGTCCGTCGAGGACGCGGAGGCGCGCACCGCCGACTGGCCGGCGCCGGAGCGCGAGGGGATCCTCTTCGCGAGCCTCGGCGTCGTCCTCACGGTCGTCTTCTTCGCCCTCTTCTTCCTCCATCTCTCGACGGGCAACCCCGACCTCGGGCAGGCGGGCTGGGACCTCGAGTGGCTCTTCACCTTCCCGGTGCCCTCCCGCGGCCTGTTCCTCGCCAAGATCGGGGAGTTCGTCTTCGCGGATCTGTTCGGGTGGGCCGCCTTTCCGCCCTTCCTGATCGTGTTCCTCTGGCGGGCCGGCTACGGGGCCTGGGGCATCCCCCTCGGTCTCGCCGCCGCGCTCTGTCTGATCGCCATCCTCGCGTCGGTGCGGCTCGTCGCCGAGACGTGGATGCGCAAGCGCCTCTCTCGGGGGGCGCTGAAGAACGCGCAGGCGATCGCGAGCGTGCTCGGCGTGCTGTCCTTCTTCGCTGTGTTCCTGATCGGCATGCAGCCCCCGGACGCGCTCTTCGACGTCGCGGCGCGGGTACCGACCGCGCTCCTGGCCCTCCCCTGGACGGCGCCGCTCCTGCTGGGCGCCTCGCCGCTCGTCGGCCTCCTCGTCGCGGGGTGGGCGCTCGCCGCCGTGTGGGGCGCCCTCGCCCTCGCGTCGTCCCTGGTGCGCGACGGACTCCTGGTGTCGGGCGGCTCGGGCTACGGCAGCACGCGCACGGACGCTTCGCTTCCGACGCGCCCGGAGCGCGGCAGTCGGCTGCGCGGCATCGCGGGCAAGGAGATCCGTCTCCTGCTGCGCGACCACAACCTCCTCGTGCAGATGCTCGTGATCCCGCTCCTGGTCGTCGGCTTCCAGGTCTTCGTGAACCCGGCCCTCCGCGATGCGGGGACGAGTCCCCGGACGGCGGTCGTGACGGCCTACGCCATCGGCGCCTACGTGCTGATGTTCGGCGCGTTCTCGGTCCTCCACGTCGAACGCGACGCTCTCTGGCTGCTCTTCACCTTTCCCCACCGCCTGGGCGACCTGCTCCGCCGCAAGGTCGTGCTCTGGGCGAGCGTCGCGCTCGTCTACACGATCGGTGGCCTGGCGTTGGCGTGGCGGCCCGTGCCCCCGATCGGGTTCGAGGATGCGCTCCTCCCCCTCTTCGGGATGCTCGCCATCCCCGTCCTCGCGTCGATCGGCGCGGGTCTCGGCACGCTCGGCACCGACCCCTTCGAGCAGGACCCGCGCCGCCGCGTGGCGCCGCAGTGGATCTACCTCTACGCGCTGCTCGCAGGCGGCTACGGCCTCTCCCTGGCGACGGCGGGCCTCTGGCCTGCGCAGCGACAATCTCACCTGTGCATCGACGTCAACAACACTTGTGCATGCGCCGCGTAGGAACGTGATCTTCGGGCGGCCGACGACAACTACACTTGTGCAGGCCGGCGGGACCAAGGCGCATTGCGTCACCTCCTTTGTTACCGAAGGGGGGCCGTTGCCTCACGTGTCTTGTTGCCGAAAGGGGCAGAACAAGGAGGCAGGATGGCGAAGATCAGTCGAGAGGCCCGGGCGGAACTCGTGAGCGCCGTGGCTGCGCGCTACCGGGCCTCGAGCAAGGGCGACAAGACGCGGATCCTCGATGAGTTCGTGCGGGTGACCGGGTACCACCGGAAG
>JAUXCH010000001.1 GCA_030618975.1 Planctomycetia bacterium | reverse complement strand
GCACCCGGTAGCCCACGGCCTCGAGAGCGATCACGCCGAGCTCGGCCCCCGTCACGGGCAGCACGCCGTGCCACACGACCAGCGTGAGGAGGGGGTGGGAGAGGAGGTTCAAGAGCGGCACGTCCACCCTCAGGCGCTTCCAGGCCCGCGGGGCCAGCAGGCGCGCCAGGGCGGTCTCGATCAGGATCGTGCCGCCGAGGGCGGCGGCGTAGGTCAGGGCGGGCGGCATCAGCCTCCCGGTCTCACGGCCAGCGCGAGCAGGAGAACCGGGATCTCGATCCACGCGTGCGCGAGGGCGAAGAGTCCGTACACCGCTCGCGCGTCGGAGAAGGCCAGGAAGAACGCGGCGAAGGAAACGGCGGCGACCCCGGCCAGCCCCACGGCGAAGGCGCGGGGAGCGGGCCACGGGATACGTTCCGCGTTCGTCGTCCCGGCGTCCTTCGTTTCAGGGCCGGGGGCCAGCCGCGGCAGCACGTGGATCACCACCGCGTAGTGGAGGCACTGGAGGTAGACGGCGGCCGAGAACAGGTCGACGGCCCGGACGCCGCCCTGCCAGAAAGAGGGCACGAACACGCCGAGGTTCGCGTCGAGCCGGCCCGCGTCCGGGAGGCTGAAGCCGGCGACGCTCCATCCGGCGAGCGCCCGGGCGGGGAGACCGCTCGCGATGCCGAGCGGCACGAGGCCGAACACGAGCGCACAGAGGAGCAGGGCTCGCCGTCGCGCCCGTCCCTCGAGCGCGTCGGCCAGGAACCCGACGGGCGTGAGGTTGTGCAGGACGGCGAACAGGACCAGCGTCGGCAGCGGCGCTCGAAGAGCCCCGAACACGAGCAGGCCCAGGAGCGCGAGACCGACGAGCGCGCGCAGCCCTCCCACGCGTCGCAGCACGGGCAGCACGAGGAGGACGAGCGCGCCGACGAGACCCAGCTCGAGTGCGGCCTGCGGCTCGCGCCCCAGCATGGCGGCGAGTCCGAGCAGGCGCACGAGCACGATCGCGCCGAGGACGAGGAGCAGCGTCGTCCCGAGTCGCCACGGCACCCGCGAGGAGAAGCGGCGGTCCACGTAGCGAAGCTCGACCACGACGTGGACCAGGCCGAACACCGCGAGCGTGAGTGCGTAGGTCGCGAGGGGGAACAGGACGGCCGCGAGCGCCGCGGCGACGACGAACACGAACACGAACACGAATGTGAACCCCGTCGCTGCGACCGGGACGGGCGACGGCAGGTCCCGGGAGCTCACGCGGACGCGGTGGAGGAAGTCGGGTCGGAGGGGCGCCGGCGCGATCGCTGCGCGTGGACCACGGCGATGCCGATCGCGGCGAGGAGGGCGAGGAAGACGAGGACCAGGTCCCAGCGGGCCGGCGGACCGGCGTGTTCGGGCACCGGGTCGGAGCCGATGGGCTGCGGCGGCGGCTGCGGCGGTGCCGGTGCCGTGGCCTCCCGTCCGTCGCGGCCGAGTCGCCGCTCGAAGGTCTTCTCGAGCTCGATCCTGCCGCCTGCGAGGGCCGTCACGCGCCAGTGCCTCTCCACCGTGTGGACCGGATCCTCGTTCTTCACGGTGACGTGTCGCGCCAGGACCTCGGACCGTGCCAGCCACGCCGCCGCCGTGGGTGCGAGCGCGTCGAGGGCAACGATCGCCCCCGCGGGATCGTCCGCGACCCGCTTCAGGACCTCGGCCGTCTTGTCGTGCCGGACGGCGACGAGCCGCACGTCGGCGGCCCCGGTGGGCAGCGGCTTCCCGGGTCGGTGGCGGACGAGCCCGTCAGTGGGCCCCCGGAGGACGAAGAAGTCCCACCACTCGCGGGCGTCGGGACGCTTCGGGTCGGGCCCCGTCCCGGGGGACAGGGGCGCGTTCACAGGCGGGAGGAGGATCTCCGTGCCCGAGGGAATCGCGTTCGGATCCAGGGAGTTGAGCGCGCCGATCTCCTTCCACCGCTTGAACGAGCCCAGGTGCTCGCGAGCGATTCGGCCGAGTGTCTCGCCCGGCCGGACCGTTCGGAACCGGACGGTGTAGCCCTTCCAGGGACCGAGGTCGACGGTCGCCCTGTGGACTTGCTCGTGCGTGAAGAAGGGGAGAGGAAAGGTGATATCGGCCGCGGCCGGTCCGGAGAGCGAGCCCAGGCTCGCCCAGAGCAGCAGGACCGACGCGACGCTTGCGAGTGACTTCCCCAAGGGCGTACCTCCACGAACCAGGGTACGCGTGGCGCCGACGTGTCAACCCCCCCGCTGCCGAAAGGGCCGAGAGGGGTGAGGGGGCAAGGGTACTGGGGTCAGAGCGGCTCGCACCGACGACGGGGGTCGCGTGCGCGTCCTGCTCCACGACCCCCTGGACCTGACGCTCGAGGCCACTGCGGGCGACGGGCGAGCGGCGCGTCGGGGCGTGTCGTTCAGGCAGCCGGCCGACACCGTCCGCATCGTCCTGCGGTAGGTCCGTTCGCCGGCAGCGGCGCTGGGGTCCATCTCGTCCGGAGTCTGTCCGCGAAACGCGGAGTGGAGGAGACGGGTGTCGTGCTCCTCGACGTAGAACTCGACGGACCTGCCCTCGTACCCGAGGGTGCGCGCACGCACAGCGTGTCGTGTATCCTCGGCGAGATGTCCGACGAAGGCTACGCCATGCCCGCTTCCGCGCTTCCGCGCCCCCTGTTCGCCGCCTTCCTCGTCCTGCTCGTCGTGACCGTGTTCGGCCTCGGCACGCCGACCGCCGAGACGAAGCCGGACGACGATTCCGCCGCCGACGCACGAAGCCGGCTCGAGGCCGCCGAGGACGGACTCCTGCAGGACCCCACGGACCCCACGCTCCTCGCACGGGCCTCCCGCGCCGCCGAGGAGGCCGGTGCGGCGGACGAAGCGCTCTGGTACGCCCGGCTCGCCCTCCACGAGGCCCGGGCCGAAGGCCGGTCCGAGGAGGAGATCGAGGATCTGGTGGCGCGCGTCGCAGCGCTCGACCCCCTCCCCGTCGACGCACGCCCCCGCCTTGCCGAACGCAGCCGGCGGCTCTTCGAACTCGGCGTGGAGTGCGCCAAGCGGAAGCTCTACGCGAACGCCGTCGAGTACTTCGAACGCTGCCACGGCACACCGGCAGAGCCCGAGGCGGCCGAGCAGCTCGCGAAGCTCTATGCGAACAAGAAAAGCGTCGCCGCGCTTCTCGACACCGGCCTCGACGTTCCCATCCACCACCGAACGAGCCGCGCAGACAGGCGTCGCGTGCGGCAGGACGCCGGCCACGAGAACTGGCGGGACGCATGGCGCGTCAAGAGCACGAGCTACACCGTGCACACGAACGTGGGGTGGAGCGTCGGAACGGGCATCTCCCGCGCCATGGAACAGATGAACCGCTTCTACCGGGAGACCTACCTGGGGAAGCGCGGCTCCGGCAAGACGTCGCGATGCACGATCGACGTCTACCGCTCGCGCACGGAGTTCATCGAGCACACGGGGAACTCCTCGGCCCTCGGCCTCTACTTCCCGGGCCAGAACCGCGTGGCGGCCTTCGACCCGCGGGCGGACGGCGGGACGCTGCGCGAGCTCTACGAGACGCTGTTCCACGAGACCTCGCACCAGTTCACCCACCTGGTGTGTCGAAGCACGATTCCCAGTTGGCTGAACGAGGGCCTGGCCACGTACTTCGAGTCCGCACGCATCCTGGCCGGCGGGAGGGTGGTGCCCAACCTGCCCAACAAGGGACGTCTCACGAACCTCCAGCAGACCCTGAACGACGGCGACCCGACGGTGCGAGACGTCGTCTCCTACTCCGAGCCCGGCTCCTATCCGGCCGAGTACTACTGCGTCGGCTGGGGCCTCACGTACTTCTTCAAGAACTACGAGAACGAGAAGTCGGAACGCGTCTACGCCCCCCACTTCGATGCGTACCTGAAGTCGTACAAGTCGACGGGGAAGCACGATTCGTTCGCCCGCTTCGTGGAGTACTTCGTCGAACGCCCGAAGGAGGAGGGGCTCGACTCGTTCGACTCCCTGGTCCGCCGCTTCAAGACGTGGATCGACGAACTCCACCTCCTCGTCCAGGGTGGCTCGGAGAAGGCGGACGACCTGCTGGAGAGGGCGCGCCGGCAGCGCAAGGCCGGGAGGACGGAGGCGGCGCTCGAGAGCTACCGGTGGGCGCTCGACAAGCGCCGCGGAGATCCCGCGGCGCTCTTCGACCTGGCCGCGCTGCACGTGAAGCGCAAGGAGAAGGACGCGGCGCTCTACCGCCTGCGCCGACTGCTCGCGCAGATGGCAGAAACGAATGAGAGGGACGAGAACGTACGCGGTCTGGACATGCGGCCGGACGAGGTGGCCGAGAAGTGCCGGGCGGGAATCGACAAGCTCGAGAAGACGTTGCTGCCCGCCGAGACCGCGATCCACCAGGACTTCGTGACCCAGATCACGGAGGCCGCACAGGCCTACGTCGCGGCGGGGTATCCCCGCAACGCGCTGTGGTCGTTGGACACGGCCATCTTGATTCTCGGAGGGGACGGGACGCTTGCGAAGGAGCGCGCGCGGATCGCCGACGAGAAGCAGGTCGAGACCTGGCGCTGGCGCCGCGTGCCGATCACGACCCGATTCCGCGCGTGGCATCCCCTGGGTCCGTGGGGCGCAGAGGAGGGCGCGCTCACGATCACCACCGAGGAGATGCTGGAGAACGTGATGCGCGAGGAGCCGGGTCCGCGCTACCGCTTCGAGGCCACCGTGCACCTCACGGAGCCGAGCTCGAACACGTACGCTGGCATCCTGTTCGGCCACGCCGGCGACGGGGTCTGGGACGTGTTCGTCCTGACCGACCGGGGCCGGGTCGAGGTCAACCGCATCATCGAGGACTGGCCCATGAACCGCTATCGGGGTCGCTACCAGGACCACGAAGAGGACGGCGTCCGCCTCGCGGTGGAGGTCGATCGCGGAACCGTGCGGTTCTTCGTGGACGGAAGACGGGTCGAGACACGCGCCTATCCGCAAGAGGAGCTCGCCGGGCGCGTGGGCGTGATGGCCAAGTCGGCGGTCGCGCGCTTCGAAGACGTCCGTCTCGGGAACTGAGCCACTCCTGCAGGGGGACTTCGGGGAGTCGCCGGCACCGGAGCGCGTGTTGGGGTCAGAGCTGCTCGCCGCAGTACTTGCAGTGCTTCGCGTCGAGGTCGTGGCCCTCCCGGGAGCACGCAGGGCAGACCTGCGTCGTCAGCGGCTTCCCGCGTGCCACCTCCACGGTGACGATGCCGGCCGGCACCACGATCAGGCTGTAGCCCAGGATCATCACGATCGACGCGACGATCTGTCCGGCGACGGTCTGCGGGGCGATGTCGCCGTACCCCACGGTGGTCAGGGTCACGACCGCCCAGTACATGCCGGTGGGGATGGAGGTGAAGCCCGCCTCCGCGCCTTCGATCAGGTGCATGGCCGCACCGAGAATCACGATCACGGTGAGGATGAAGGTCAGGAAGACGACGATCTTGCCCGCGCTCGCCTTGACCGCGTGCGCCAGGGCGGACGCGTCCTGCACCAGGTGCGACAGCTTGAAGATGCGGAACACGCGCAGCAGGCGCAGGCTCCGGAAGACCACGCCGGTTCCGACGTAGCTACCGACCGGCGTCAGATAGGTCGGCAGGAACGCGAGCAGGTCGATGATGCCCCACAGCGAGAGCGCGTAGCCCAGAGGCTTGCGGACGCAAATCAGCCGTAGCACGTACTCGATCGTGAAGAGGATCGTGAAGAACCACTCGATCGCCAGCAGCTCGTCGCCGTGGCGGGCACGGATCGACGGCACGCTCTCGAGCACGACGGTGAGGACGCTGAGCAGGATCGCCAGCAGGAGGGCGACGTCAAACGCCTTCCCCGCGGCCGTGTCGGCCTCGAAGATGATCTCGTGGAGCCGCTTCCGCCAACGCGCCATCGGGGCAGTGTAGGCGGGGGTCACCCCATCTACTTCGCGGGTGCCACCTCCACCGTCACGTCGACCGCCTCGCCTTCGCCCACCGTGACGTCCTCGGTCGCAAGACCTCCCGCGTACCAGGCGGTCACCTCGAGATCCAAGCCCGACGAAACGTGGCGTAGCGTGCGGCTCCCGCTCTCGTCCACGTGGGGGTCGAGCCGCTGGACCCCGTCCTCCAGGTCGCGCCACATCCGGTCGCTGACCCGGAACCTGGCGAACGAAAGCGGCCGTCCGGCCGGATCGACCACCCGCAGGCGGACCGTGCCGCCTCGGCCCTCCTGGAGCCGGACGCGCGTCGACTCGCCGGCCTGGACCTCGAAGGTCACCCCGGTCTGGACGAGCCCCGGCTCGTGGAAGAGCACGCGCCACGTGCCTGCGGGTAGATCCTGCATCCGCCGGCCCTCGTCGTCGAGCGACTCGCGAAAGCCTCGCAGGGCGTACCCTTCCTCCAGGTAGCGGAAGCTCACCGTCGCCTCGGCGGCCGGGTGTCCGTCTCGGAGTGTGGCTTGGAGGTCCAGCATGCCCGCGGGAGGCGTCGGCGGCAGGTCCTCCGTGCCCCCTTCGACGCCGATCACGCTCTCGCCCTGCATCGGGAAAGGTACGTCGGACAGTTTGTACTCATCGGGGTGGGGGAGATGGACCACGAGGCGGGTGGGCCGGGCGAGCCGCACGGTGGCCTCGACGTTCCGGTCGTCGGCCGGGTCCTCCAGCGCGATCGTCACGCCGAGCACGGCGCCGGCCACGTAGGGCACGCCGCGGAGGCGCAGGCGGTTCAGCGCCAGCGGCTCCGTATCGCCGCCGCCGAACCGCGTCGCCCCTTCCTTGCCGGCCACCGACCAATGCGTGACCCAGGGCTCGCGGGCCGGCGAGCCGTCGTGCTCGAGCACGTCGATCGTGACGTCGGCCTCGCGGTGGAGCGGGTAGACGTAGCCAAGCGCCGTCGCGTAGCGGGAGATTTCCGCGTAGGGAGCGCGGTTCGCCCACGCGACGTAGCCCGCGGGCACGTCCACCGCGAGTCGGTAGGTGAGGTCCCGCCCCGGCTGCGCGATGATCGGTCGCGCTCCTCTGCGCAGCGGAAGGGGTTCGCCGTCGACGAGCAGCTTCTTCGGGTACAGCGACCAGGCCGCGTTGGCGAGCGGGCGGCCGGTCTCCGCATCGGTCACGACGACCTCGCACGGCAGCCCGAAGTTCGTGCGCAGGATCGTCTCCGGGCTCCTCACCGGCACACGGTCGGCCAGGTGCAGGCCGGCGTCGACGAAGCGGAATGTCACGACGGAGAAGCTGCCGTCGAGCGGTAGGTCCGGGACCGTCGTCTCGCCGTGTGCGTTCGCGAACAGGACGTGTGGCACAGCGCCCTGCGGACCGACCACGTGGACCGGGGCGTCGGGGACGGGCACCCCGCCCCGGCCCACCACGCGCACACGGACGTCGCCGACCGTGCCCGGATCGGCGGCCGGCGCCTCGGCACCCGAGGTGCCCGCGAGGGACGCCGGGGGGACGTCGCCCGACGCCTGGGGGAGCTCGGCCGCGGTCCCTTCGTCTCCGTCGCGCGGCAGAGGATCCGGCCCCCCGTGCCCGCCGTCCCCTCGGAGGAGCAACCACCCGCCGATCGTCACGAGACAGACGACCAGCAGCACGAGGAGGGATTGCCGACGCATTGCCTGTCATGCTCGCGCCGGTCCAAGGCGAGCGCAAGCCATGCCCTCGACGCGTCGGCAGGCTGCGCCGTACCATGCGCACTCCCACCGCTCGTCGAGAGGAACGCCATGACCCGCTCCGTCCGTCGCCTCGCGTGGCCGCTCGCCGCCGCGACCCTCCTCGCGCTCGTCACCGTCACCGTCGCCCCGCCGGTGTCCTTCGCTCGCGAGGGCCAGGGCGCGAGTCTCCACGTGCTCGGCGCGCGCGTCCACCCCCTGAAGCCGAAGGGCAAGACGTGGGACGCGGATCACCGGAAGATCCCGCTGCTCGTCTACCAGGCCGTCGGTGGCGTCACGGGCTTCCCGCCGCTCTCGATCCTCTCCATGGTGCCCTACCGGAACCGCCCGGATCCCTACGTGGTCGTGCTCGCGGGGGAGGTGGAGCTCGGCCGGTCGGGAGCCGTCCAGGGGACGTTCCTCCCCGCGTGGGCGCTCGAGGTCCCCCTGCCGCCGAACGACCAGCTCCCGAACGTGCTGACCTTCCGGGTCGTCGACGACGACCTGAAGGACGACGACGAGATCGGCAAGGCGTTGGGCGACGCCAAGGCCCTCGTCTCGCACCCCGGTCCGCACGTGCTGGAGGGTTCGGGGGGGCTCCACGACCTCACCGTCGTGGTCCGTAATCCCGGCGCGGAGGGCGCCGGGCCGAAGCTCGGTCTGCGCATCCGGGAGCTGAAGCTCGTGGCGCGCGAGCAACGCCCGGCCGGCGGCGACTGGGACGCCGGCGGCAACCCGCTCAAGCGCCGCTTCCCGAAGATCCCGTTCCCCAAGGAGCTGGAGGGACTCGAGGTGGTCCGACCCGACCTGGAGGTCACTCTCGACTGGCTCGGCGGCGGAACGAAGGCGAAGGAGGGGCAGGTCGACGCCTTCGAGCTGAACTGGAAGGACGTGGGCCTGCAGGTGAACGGTCGCGCGGGGATCGGCGACGGTCTGCTCGTCACGGTCGTCGACAAGGACGTCGTCCTGGCGGATCCCGTCGGCGTTCTCTACGTGCCCTTCGAGAAGCTCCTCGGTGCCCGCGAGAAGGGCGTGCTCGTCGTCGCAGGCGACGAGGAGAACGGCATCGAGAAGGTCGAGATCCACTTCACGCTCCAGTAGACGCTCGGGTCGCCGAGAGGTCGGGAGACCGCCATGCGAGGTTCGCGCCACGCCACGGTGCTGATCGCCGCCCTGCTCGGCCTGGTCCTCGCTCGCGAGGCGCGTGCCGACCCGACCCTCCCGGCCGTCTTCGGGGACCACTGCGTGCTGCAGCGCGAGCAACGGATCGCCGTCTGGGGGCGCGCGGAGCCCGGCGAGCGGATCACCGTGCGCCTCGCCGCTCGTAGCGCCTCCACCTCGACCGGTGACGACGGCCGGTGGCGTGTCGACCTGCCCGCGCTGAAGGCGGGCGGTCCGCACGTGCTCTCCGTGGCCGGGCGCAAGACGCTCCGCGTTCGCGACGTGCTCGTCGGCGAGGTCTGGATCTGCTCCGGGCAGTCGAACATGCAGTGGCCCGTGAGCGCGTCGAACGACGCGCAGGCGGAGACCGCCGCGGCCGACCATCCGGAGATCCGCCTCTTCACCGTGCCTCACCGCGCAGCGCTCGAGCCCCGGGAGGACGTGAACGCGCGGTGGGCGGTGTGCGGGCCCGCGACCGTCGGCCGGTTCTCGGCCGTGGCCTACTTCTTCGGGCGCGAGATCCAGGACGCGCTGAAAGTCCCCGTCGGTCTCGTCCACACGTCGTGGGGCGGGACGCCGGCGGAGGCGTGGACGCCGGTCGCTGCCCTGCAGGAGGAGGCGTCCCTGGCGCCGCTCCTGGACCAGTGGGAACGGCGCAACATCGACAGCCACGCGAAGGGCGCGAAGGGCCTCGACCTCCACGCCCATCGCCCCGGCAACCTCTACCGCGGGATGATCGCCCCGCTCGTGCCGCTGACGATTCGCGGGGCGATCTGGTACCAGGGCGAGTCGAACGCCGGACGCGCCTGGCAGTACCGGACGCTCTTTCCCGTGATGATTCGCGCCTGGCGCGCGGCGTGGGGTCGCGAGGACCTCCCGTTCCACTTCGTCCAGCTCGCCAACTTCCGGAAGGTGCGTGACGTGCCCGGCGACAGCGCGTGGGCGGAGTTGAGGGACGCGCAGCTGCACACGCTCCGGACCGTCGAGCACACCGGGATGGCGGTGACGATCGACATCGGCGAGGCGGCGAACATCCACCCGAAGAACAAGCAGGACGTGGGCCGCCGCCTGGCCCGCTGGGCGCTGCACGCCGACTACGGGCGAAAGCTCCTCCCCTCGGGTCCGCTCTACCGCGAGCACGAGATCGCCGGTCCGAAGGTGATCCTCCGGTTCGACCACGTGGGCGCGGGGCTCGAGGCGCGGGGCGGCGACCCGCTTCGTGGATTCACGATTGCCGGCGAGGACCACGTCTTCGTGCCTGCGATGGCGCGCGGCGGGGGCGACCCCGTGGTCGTGTTCTCTCCGCGGGTGCCGACGCCCCTCGCTGCTCGCTACGCGTGGGCGGACAACCCCGTCTGCAACCTCGTGAACGCGGACGGCCTCCCCGCGTCGCCGCTTCGCACCGACGACTGGCGGCTGACCACGAACGCGACGAGGTAGGCATCGCGTAGGTGGCGAGTGCACCGGTGCCGCATCGAGAGTCCGGGTGCGCACTCCTTCACAATTGGGTGTAACAGGCGCAGGCCGCGCCCGCTTACCATTCCGACAAGGTCGATCCGGGTTCCAACCGCCTCGGAGCCCGACGGATCAGGAGGGTGCGATGGGGAACGGACGGAAGCAGCAGGTGCCGCGCGACGCGCGACGCTCCTTCGAGTGGATGGACGTGGTGATCCTCGTGATCGCCGGGCTGGGCGTGGTGATCATCTGCTGGATGGCCCACGGCAGGTGCTGTATCGAACTGGCCGTCGGCTACGTGCTCGCGGCGTTGCTCTGCGTGGCCCTGAAGGTGAAGTCGATCCTCGCTTTCAAGAGCGAACCCGAGCCGGTCCGCGACAACCAGATCGGTCACACGGAGGTGAAGAACAAGACGAAGAAGTTCTTGAAGCGCCTGACGATCGACACGCAGGCGGACCCGGGCACGAACTTCGGGGACCCACAGGTGTACGGGCTGGGGCTTCCTCCCGAGGGGTTCTGCATCCTCGTGCCGCCCGTCCCCTACCCCCTCCCCTTGTACGCGATCCGGGTCACGGCGGAGTTGTGCGAGGACGCGAGTCTCCAAGACCCTGTCGAGTTCGTGCACGAGGCCGTGGTGCGGACGGACCCCATGACCCCGATCGACCTGATGATCGTGACCGTACAGCCGAAGGAGGACGGTTCCGCGTACGAGGTCGTCCTCGAGTTCCAGCCCTGAGACCCGGCGATCCGAGAGGGGAACGTCGTGACCGACGTCGTTCATCGCTCCACCCCGCGCCGTCGCGGGGCCCGGAGCCGTCCCGTGCGGCACGCATGGACCGTCGTCCTGCTTGCCTGTGCCCTGTGCCTGGCCGTGAACCCGGCACAGGGCGACGATGCCGGCCCCGAGGACGGCTGGTGGCGACTCTTCGAGCAGGCCACGACCCTCCAGGAGGCCCGGAAGTACGACGACGCCATGGCGGCCTACGGCGAGGCCGAGAGCTTCGCCGTCGAGAAGCGGCTCGACCCGAACTACGTGAAGGCCTCCATCGCGGGACGGATCGAGTGCCTGCACGCCTGCTACGACTACCTCGGCCTGCGCAACACGAGCCTCCACATGCTCGAGGTCGCGCGCGCTACGGACCTGGCCGAGGACGTCTTCGACACGCTGCTCGACCTCGGCTACTTCGAGATGCAGCTGGGCGACACCCACCAGGCGCTGATCTACCTGGAAGAGGCCCGCTCGATGGTGGGCGACAAGCCCGAGCTCGCAGCGGACGTCCACCTGCGCGTCGCGTTGACACAACGCGCACGCGGGCAGTATGCCGCGGCGCTGGAGGCGGGGGAGCTGGCGCGGCGGTACTTCCGCGAGTCCGGAGATCTCGGGAACCTGGCATCGGCCCTCCAGATCCTCGGTGAAACCTACGTGCGCCTGGGCGAGTACGAGCGGGGGCGCGAGTGCATCGAGAAGGGGCTGCGACTCGTGGGGGAGGAGGACGCCGTGCTCCGCGCGGACCTCCTCACGAGTCTGGGATCCCTCGCGTCTCGCGAAGGGGAGGGAGCCCAGGCGCGGGAGGCCTTCGACGCGGCGTGCACCCTGTTCGAGAAGGCGGGGGAGAAGCTGGCGACGGCGAACGTGATCTACCTGGACGCCATGGAACGTAGCCGGGACGGAGAGCACGAGCAGGCTCTCGCACAGTTCGAGGAGGCCCGGGGCCTGGCCGGCATCCACGCTTCCCTGTACCTGAGCATCGAGCGCGCGATCGGCCGCTCGCTGCTTCGATTGGAGCGCTACGACGCGGGACTGGAGCGGCTCCAGGCGTGTCATCGGGAGGCGGACGCGCGTGGCGACCTGGGGGAGGTCGCGCATGCCGCGGCGCTCCTGGCCGTGGAGCACCAGCGCCGGGGCCGGACGGAGAAGGCCTGGCAGCTGATGCGGGAGTCCCTCGATGCCCTGGCGCAGATGACCACGGGGCTCTCGCCGCTGAGCCGGGCTTCGACGCGTGCGCACCACGCCTATCCGCTGGCGCTGGCGGGACGGATCGCGTTCGACCTGGTCGATCCCGCCCCGTGCCTCGACCTCCTCGACCGCACGCGCGCGGCGACGCTCACGGCCGGGATCGGCCGGACCGTCGCCGCGCCGACACCTGCCGATCCCGAGCTGGAGAGCGCCCGGGAGCGGGTTGCCGCGGCACTCTGCCGCAGGCAGGCCGCCAGTGAGGACGGTGCGTTCACCCTCGTCGTTCCCGCGGAGAAGGAGTACCGGGAAGCTCGGGTCGCGTACCTGGACCAGCTCGGCCGACGACAGCGGGCATCGCCGGGCGCGATGCTGCGGGGGGGGCGGGGGGGCGCGGACGCGTTTCCCCTGGCCATCGTCCAGAAGGAGTTGCTGGGTCCGGAGGATGCGTTGGTCCTCTACTCCGTCGTCGGTGACGACCTCCGCGCCTTCGTCATCGAGAAGACGACGACCCGGAAGCCCACGTTGGGCGGCATCGAGGAGATCGGGTCCCTGATCCAGGAGGTGCGCGACGCGATGGGGAAGGCCGGCGACCTGCCCGCCGCCGATCCCCTGTCCACGGCGCTGATCGGCCGGCTCGAGCTGCCCGACTCCGTGACGCGCCTGCTCGTCAGCCCCGTGGACGTCCTGGCGGCCGTGCCGTTCTCCTGGATCGCCGGCGAGCGCGAGGTCGTGTTCGTTCCCTCGGCAACCGCCTACGGCCTGCTGCAGGAGGTGGGGCAGGCCCGGGGCGAAGGCGTCCTCGCCGTGGCCGATCCCGTCTATGCGGGCGTCGTCGGCGGACTGGTTCCGGGCGCGCGCGGCACCTCGCTGTCTCCGCTCGAGTACACGCGCGAAGAGGCCCTTGCGATCACGCGGAAGACGGACGTGCGTCTCCTGGGACCCGACGCCACGGAGGGGGCCTTCGGCCGCGCGCTCCCCAGCCGGGAGCGCTGGCGCTCCGTCCACTTCGCGTGCCACGGCCTCCTCGACGAGAAGCAGCCGGCCTGGTCGTCCCTCGCCCTCACGCCGGGCGAGCGCGACGACGGGTTCCTGTCCGTCATCGAGATCCTGGGCATGCGGATCCCGACGGACCTCGCGGTGCTGTCGGCGTGCGACACGGGGCTCGGGAAGACGTTGGCGGGCGAGGGGCTGACGGGGCTTGCCAGCGCGTTCCTCTACGCCGGCGCCCCGCGCGTGGTCGCCAGCCTGTGGAAGGTCGACGACGAGGCCACGCAGGCGTTCATGAAGAAGTTCTACGAAGCGTTCAATCCCGAGGAGCCCGCCGACGCGGTGGGCGCGGCGGAAGCGCTCCGAGCGGCGCAGGACCATCTCCGCAAGACGGAGAAGTGGTCCCATCCGCACTACTGGGCTGCCTGGGTCCTCTGGGGGCTCCCGGACTAGGACCGCGAGCGCCGAACCCGCGCGGGCGGGGGACGTCAGGCGAGCGAGTGAAAGACGCGCTGGACGTCCTCGTCCTGCTCGATCGCGTCGATCAGCTCGAGGACGCTGCGCTCCTGCTCCTCGGGCAGCTCGACGGGGTTTAGGCAGACGTACTCGGTCCCGGCGGACACCGGCTTGATGCCTCGCTCCTCGAGCGCGCGTTGCAGGTTGCCGAGCTCCACGAAGCCGCAGCGCACGACGAGCTGCGCTTCGCCCTCGTCGCCCTCGCCTGCGAGCATCTCTTCCAGGCCGTGGTCGATGAGATCGAGCTCGAGCTCGTCGGCGTCGATTCCCTCGGCTGCGAGCCGGAAGACGCCCATTCGCTGGAACTGGAACGAGACGCTCCCGACGTTGCCCAGTTTTCCGCCGGCCGACTTGAAGAGCGACCGGACGTTCGCGACGGTGCGCGTCGGGTTGTCGGTCGCCGTCTCGACGAGGACCGCGATGCCGTGCGGCGCGTACCCCTCGTAGAGGACCTCCTCGTAGTCCACGGCCTCCTGGCCGGACGCGCGGCGGATCGCGTACTCCACCTTGTCCTTCGGCATGTTGGCCGCGCGCGCGTTCTGGATGAGGCGCCTGAGCGCCGGGTTGGCGTCCAGGCTGGGACCGCCGTTCTTGACCGCGATCATGATGTCCTTGGAGATCCGCGAGAACTGCTTCGAGATGCGGTCCCAGCGCGCGAACATCGTGGTCTTGCGCTTCTCGAAGATGCGTCCCATGGTGTTTCCTCCAGCCGGTCGGGCAGTCGGGCGAGCCTACAACGGACGCAGAGGGGACGTCGCATCCGGCTCGACGCCCAGCACGGTGCGAAACTCCGGAAGACGCCTTCTCCGGGTCGGAGGGGTCCGCCTTCGCCTAGGCTTTGCTCGGAGACCGGAGACCGGATGAAGCATCAGCAACTCACCATGGACCCCGACCGCCTGCAGGTCATGATCGACTTGCTCCCGCACGTGGATGGCCTGCTGCCCAACCTGAAATCCGTCGAGGAGAGTTGGCAGCCCTCCGACCTGCTCCCCGATTTCGGCGGCGAGACGTGGAGCGAGGATCTTGCCTCCCTGCGGGCGGAGGCCCTCAATCTGAGCGACGAGATGCTCGTCGTACTCGTCGGAAACGTGGTGACCGAAGAGGCGCTTCCCTCCTATCAGACGGCACTCAACCGTTTCGGCGGCCTGACGGATCGCACGGGCGTCGAGACCCACGCCTGGGCCCGGTGGAGCAGGGGCTGGACGGCGGAGGAGAAGCGCCACGGTGCCGTCACGCTCGGGTACCTCTACCTCGCCGGTCGCGTCGACATGAACTCCGTGGAGCAGACGATCCAGCACCTGATTCGCAACGGGTTCGACACGGGAGCCGGTGGCGATCCGTTCCGTGGGCTGACCTACGCGTCGATCCAGGAGCATGCGACGAAGACGTCGTGGCGACAACTCGGCAGCATCGCAGGCAAGGCCGGCGCCCCGCAACTTCACAAGATGTGCGGACTCATCGCGGCCGACGAAGCCCGACACGAGCGCGTGTACCGCGCGATGATGAAGGGCATCCTCGAGCGCGATCCGGAAGGCGCGCTCGAGGCTCTGCGCGACACTCTCGGGCGCGTGGCGATGCCCGCGAAGACGATGGCGGACGGAAAGAGCCGACACCTGTTCCAGCACTTCGCCCACGTCGGGCAGCGGATCGGGGTGTACGGCCTGCGCGACTACGCGGACAACGTCGAGGGCTTCGTGGAGGAGCTCCGCCTCGACGGACTCGAGGGACTACCCGAGGGAGACGCCGCCCGGCACCGGGATGAAATCTGCGCACTACCCGTCCGGTACCGCCAGCAGGCCGAGATCCTGGACCGGCAACGCGTGCGGCCCGTGGCCTTCCCCTGGATCCACGGCCGCCGCGTGTAGGCGCCGGGCCCTCGGCGGACGAGCCTGCGCCTGGCGCTTCCGCGTCGCCGGACGTGGGAAGTCCGGCCACGCGTGTGCGGCCGTCTCGACGTGCTCCGATTCATTCGTTCGGCGCACTGGTGGGCATCGAAGATCTGCCAGACGTAGAAGACCAGGGCGCACAGGTAGACGAGGAGGAACACACCTACCCTCAGACCGCCGGCAGAGCTGAAGAACACGAGACCGGCGAACACGACGGGTCCGACCATGATGGCGGGGCCGCGGCCGACGAATCCGCAGTACAGCTGTCCAAGCCCACTGGAGAGCAACGAGAGGCATGCCGCGAGCCCCGGACTCTTCGCCAGCTGAATCGGTCCGGAACGGCAGTTCGGGTTCGACCCGCGCGCACGTGGTTCGCACGACGACCTGAGGTCTCCCGGGGAGACTCCACCGGGAGCCGGCGATCTCCGGCGCGGCTCCCTTCACATTCGCACGTTCGGGCTTCCGCGAGGCGGCGGGCGTATCCTCTGCTCCCATGATCCGCCGATTCGTCCCTGTCCTTGCGACCCTCCTGCTCCTGCTCCTGTCGGCGGGGGACGCCGCCGGAGCCGACACCTTCGACGTGCTCGAGAAGCGCTTCGCCCGCGAGAAGAAGGAAGCGTACGCCGCCCGGATCGAGACCGTGAAGGCGCTGGCGGCGCTGAACACGGAGCGGGCGGCGCGGTTCCTCCTGCAGGTGGTCGAGGAGGACGAGGACCGCTCGATCCAGCTCAACACGATCCACCAGGTGGCGCGCATCCCCCTCCCTCTCGTGTTCGAAAGGCTGCTCGCCATCTACCGGGACGGCGACTCGGGTCTGCGCTCCACGGTCTTCCACGCGCTGACGAACGGTCGTCATGAGGCGCTGCCCGAGGCGATCGTCGAGCGGGTGCTCGCGGGCGGAGACCAGGGGGCGCGCGCCAACGTCGTCCGCTATCTGGGCCGACGAGGCGACCCACGGTTCCTGCCCGAGGCCGAGCGCTTTCTCGAGCAGTTTCCCACGGGGGCGACATCGCTCGTCTCGGTGCTCGTCGCGGCGAAGACGCCGCAGGCCGCCCGGATCCTCGTGCGGTTGTACGACGACGCGCGGCGCTACGACCGCGACCAGATCCTGCCGGTGTTCGCCGCGGGCGACGCGCCGATCCGGGCCGTTCTCGGCGAGGTGATCGCGGCAGCCGGTCGCGACCAGGTGGTGCGTGCCGTCACGATCGCCTCGCGAGCCGTGGTCGCGGAGGCCGAGCCCGCCATGGTCGCCCTGCTCGAACGAGCGGACACCGAGCTCACGGCGATCCTCGTCGAGGCGATCGGCGCCGTGGGCGCCGCCACGGAGGGCGGACGCGAAGCGATCTCGCGCGCGCTTCGCGACGAGCGGGAGGACGTCGCGGTGGCCGGCGTGAGGGCGGCGCGGCGGGCGCCTGCGAAGGCGTCGATCCCGCTGCTGATCGCCCTCCTCGGCGAGCAGCGCCGTGTCCTGGCCGCCGAGGCGCGGGTCTCCCTGGAGCGGATCACGGGCCAGCAGTACGGAGAGCGGATCGACCTGTGGGAGCGCTGGTGGGCGAACTACGGAGAGGCCTTCGACCTCGCCACCGTGAAAGCGCCCGACGCGAACGGCGTCGATCAGGCGCTCGTGGACCTGGCGATCGAGCGCGGCGCGGCCGCCCTGTTCGCGCTCCAGGGCAAGACGCCGCCCTGGAAGTACGCGTCGCACCCGGTCGGCACGACGGCGCTGGTCGTCCTCGCGCTGCACGCAGCGGGCTTCGACCGCCGCGACAAGCGCATGCAGGCCGCCCTCGACTACCTGCAGAAGGCGCCCGTCCCCGAGACGACGTACGACGCGGGCCTCGTCGCCATGGCGCTGGAGGCGCTGGGCGCGAAGCGCTACCGCCGTCACATCACGGCCTGCGCGCGCCGCCTGCTCGAGACCCAGCTCGACGCCGGACTGTGGGGCTACCCCACGGGCAACGGCGACAACTCCAACACCCAGTACGCCGTGCTGGGTCTCCGCGCCGCCGCGCGGGCCGGTGTCCGGATCCGCCGTTCGACGTGGAAGAAGATCGGGGAGTACTTCCTGGAGCACAGGTGTGCGGACGGCGGCTTCTCCTACGCCGTCCAGCCCGCCGCCCGCGGCTCTTCCAGCATGACGGCCGCCGGTGTCTCGTGCCTCCTGATCTGCCTCGAGAACGGCAAGTTCGGCGAGGAGGACGCGAGCGCGATCCGCGAGGTCGTCGAGGAGGCGTTCCAGGCGCTCGGCGCCGTCATGAAGCTCGACAAGGACACGCTCTACGCGCTCTACGCCATCGAGCGATCCGGCGTGCTCGGGCAGCGCAAGGTCATCGGGGGCAAGCCCTGGTATGTCCCGGGCGCCCGGCGGCTCGTGGACGATCAGGGTCGGGACGGGCTCTGGCGGGGCAACTACGCGGAAGTGGTGGAGACCGCGTTCGCGATCCTGTTCCTCAAGCGCGCCACCGTGCCCCTGGCCGTCGTCACGCGCTGACCTCTCGGCCACGAACCCGAATCCCGAACGGCACCTCAGCGCCGGCGGAGGAAGAGGAGCGCGGCGAGGAAGAGGACGGCGAGGGTGACGAGGGCGGCGAGTGGCATCCGGGAGCTACCTCCGTGCGCCTGGAGCACGGTGAGGGCGGGTCGGTCGAGGGTGCCCAGCAACTCCGTCTCCGTGCCCGGACGCGCCACGCCGGCGGCCTCGTCCGAGTCCAGGAAGCAGACGAGCTCGAGCTGCGCCTCGGGGTGGGTCCGTTCCGCGGCCCACTTCCTCAGGATCCCGAGGGCCGGCAGCGTCCGGCGCCCCAGGATGTGCTGGAGCTCGAAATCGATCGGCCCCTGGAAGGCCCGGTACACGAGCTCGGTGCAGACGAGGCGGTCGGACGAGAAGAAGTCGAAGTCGAAGTCGTACGGTTTCCCGTGGTGCTTCAGGGCGTGCGCCACGGCGTCGGCGAGCACGTCCGGCTCGAGCTTCGGCCGCAGCACGCACACGGCATCCGCGCTGCCCACGGACTCCTCCAGGGAACTCAGGATGACGCCCGGAGCGAGCGCCTCGACGATCCGGGGGGTGGCGCCGTGCTCGTCCGGTCGAGCGAGCGCCTCGAGGACGGGTTGTACGCGCTCGTCGTCCTGGATGCCCAACGCGCGTACGCCGTCGAGCCCTCCCACGTAGACCGCGGCATGCGTCCAGAACCCCGGGAGGAAGACGTTGGACAGGGCCCAGTTGCGGCGCTCGAGCAGGATGTCGCCGGGCTCGAGGTGCTCCTCGCGCAGCCACTCGACCTGCGCGTCGCTGATGAGGCCTTCCGACAGCTCCCCCTCGCGGATCCGTACCCCGCCGATGAGGCCCGCGACGAGTTTATTGGCCGCGTAGCGGGCCTCCTCGGCGGTGCCCTCCGCGCGCGCGACGGCGGCGTCCCACTTGAGCGTCCACCGCTCGTCAGACAGCTTCTTCACGACGGCCCGGCCTTCGTCCGCCTCGTTCCAGATGCGGACCCAGGGTTCCCTCGTCGGCCGGGGCTGCTCGGTCCCCAGGCGCTCGTAGCGCGCCGTGGCCACGGCCAGCTCGTCGTAGACGTCGGTGCTGGCGAGGTTTTGCCGCACCCGGTCGTACGTCTTCGCGGGCAGGGACCACGCCGCATCGCCTTCGTTGAGCTTGCGGATGGCGTTGGGGCATCCGTCGAAGACCGAGACCAGCTGCAGGCCGCGCCGACACAGCTCGAGGCCGGCCGTGTACCCCAGCACGAAGGCCCTCACGCTGAGCTCGGACTCGTCTGGGCGGTCGGGCGCCCGGTAGAACCAGGCGAGGCGGAACAGCGCGCTGCGGCACGACAGGTAGGTGAGCAGCGCTCGGCGGATGGCGCGGTCGTCCGCCACGTCCGTGAAGTCGCGCTCCCCCGCGTCGAACCCCTTCTTCAGCTCGTACATCCCGGTCTCGAGTCGATCCAGCGTGTCGAGCAGCGAGACCAGCTCCTGCGCGTCGCGTTCGAGCGTCGTCGTGGCGCGCGCGGTGTCGAGGGTGGCCCAGGGCGACGGCCGATCCGGGAGCTCGCGGAGTCTTGCGTCGCGAAACCCGAACGCGAACCACACGATCAGGCCGGTCAGGATGATCGCAGCGGTCCTTCGCCACGGCACGCGGGAGGTCCAGGAAGTGCGCCGCGGGGGGAGCAGTCGGATCCCCGTCTCGGTCCGGTACCGCTGGACGAGCTCGTCCACCAGCTCGAGCAGGCGTCGGCGGGCGTGCGCCACCCGGCGCATGCCCGGCTTGCGAATCGGTAGAAGACCCGCGAGCCGTACCCACCGGAACCGCACGCGCTCCGCGTAGATCCTCGCGAACAGTCCCGAGGCGACGATCGCGACCAGGCTGAAGAGCGTGAAACCGGGAGACCGGGACCAGAGCCAGACGCAGAGCGTCATGACGCCCCACGTCACGGGGAACACGACGGCACCCGTGACGATGCGCAGTCGGGGCAGCGTCGTCTTCTTCCGGCGCTTCGCCACGGCGCGGGCCACCGTGTCGGTCAGGCGGTAGGGCAGGTAGCCGGTCAGGATTCCCAGGAGGTACGCGGGGAAGCCGAGCACGACGAGCAGCAGCGTGCCGCCGAACGCGAGGAGGCTTCGGATCGGCCGGGAGCGCACCTCGACCGCCTCGCCGTGGATGCCGGCGCGGCGTTCGAGCCGCTGGACCTGGCGGAGGTAGCGTCGCGTGCGGTCCACGGCCGACGGATCGGCGGCGAGGAAGTGGTTGAGGCACGCGGCCGACATGCGGACGACGTCCACCTTCGATCGCGGCTCGAGCCGCCCCGCCGATGCCCTCTGGTGCTCGTCGTAGACCTCGGCGACGCCCCGCACCAGGGGCTCGAGGTCGACCCGGTCCAGGTGCAGGACCAGGGGGCGCAGCGACGCGGCGATCCGATCCTGGATCGTGCGCAGCGCCTCCTCGCGGGGTACGTCCGCCAGGTCCCGGATGCCGAAGCTCTCTCCGACCCGGACGTGGACCTCGCCGTCGAACTGCTGCTTGGGTTCGTAGTGGAGCCCGAGCGGCACGACCCGGAGACCGAGCTCGAACCCGGCGCCGACCTCGCCGCCGAGGGTGATGCTGGCCGCGCCGCGCCGAATGGCCTTCAGCTCCGCGTCCAGGTGGCTGTGGCCCTCCGGGAACACGAGGGCCAGCGCGAGCTACAGACCATCGAACAGGAGGAATCGAAGATCCTCGTAGTGCTGAGGAGGGCAAGGCAACTTACCTGCAAGTGACGGAACCAACTGCCGTGCACGGGGTTAGCGCGTTCGGATATTCCGCGGTTCGAGTCACGCGACCTGCGGAATGTAGGTTGAACCCCATGCATTGAGGCCCCTTTGATGGGCCTTCCTCATGCCGCCCTGCCGCCCTGCCGCCCTGCCGCCCTGCCCCCGCCGCCCTCTCCTGGGGGGGGGGACCTGACTGGTCTGTCGACGGGGTTCTCCCTGATGGACCGATGAACCCGGGGTTAGCATCCCGGGACCGAAAACGAGGATCCGGAGCAGATCATGTCACTTCACCTTCAGCGCCTCTGGCGTGCATTGCTTGTAACGGCCCTCGTGGTCACGGTTGGGTGCGGCGCCTCGTCAGGAGGAAACGGCGGCGAGGATCCGACGGACCCGACGGATCCGCCGATTATTCCGCCGATTCCGCCGCTTCCGCCGGTCCATGTGCACGCTCTCGTCGGTGCGGGCGAGCACGGCGGCGCGGGGGAAGCGGGCGCGATCTTCGAGCACGATCTGCTCGCCGGCGGCACCCAGGCGTTGCACACCTTCACCGGAAGTCCCGGATACGGGATGAAGCTGGTTACACCACCGTCCGGGTTCACCGCTCACCCAAGCGACGGCACGTACTATGGGTTCATTCCCCACGGTGGTACGTGGGTGGGGGGCGGCATCGTTCGCTTCGACCCCGCCACGCGCGCCCTGACCACGGTCTACTCCATGGGTGGGGGCGACACCGTATACGCGCCCAACTTTGCGCCGGTCTTCGTCTCGGACGACGTGTTGTACGGCGTGGCGACCGATCAGCCTCGACTACCGACGGGCTCGCTTTTCCGCTACACGATTTCAACGGATATCCTCGAGACTGTACACGTATTCGATCGTGACACGACGGGCTGGCTACCTCAGAGCCAGATGATTCTGGCCAGCAACGGGCGCATCTACGGCACGTGTACCCATGGGGGCGTGAACAGTGGGGGGACACTGTGGGTCCACGACCCCACGCAGGTGGGCGATGAAGTCCGGGTCATCGTGAGTCGCAATATAGAGGTAGGTGAGAGCGTCCTCTGGGGCGCGACCATGGCCGAGCTTGGGGGGCAGATCCTCGGCGCCCTCAATTTTAGTATTGGTAGGCGCGTCGGGAACCACTGGCAACTCCGTACGAGCGATGAGTACTACTTTGAGGGTAACGGGATCTTCGTAACCGGCGAGACTGGGTGGGCGCCAGGCGGGCATGTCCAGGGGCTGGCCGTTTCTTCCGCGAACCAGAAGCGCTACTCGGCCTGCCAAACCTACGGCGCCGCCCGGCACGGTTCGGTCGTCGAACTGGGCAACATCTCCGTGGCTGGCTCGACTCTCGAGATGGACGCTTTCGCGGACGCGGACATGGCGCAGAGGCCCCTCTACGACGTCGGCGGGGGCGTTCTCATGGCCTTGCGTGATAGCACAGCCGGCCCTCCCGCGGTCGTGGGCGAAGAGCGGGCGAAAATCGTCTCGTTCGATGTGCGCGTCGACAGGATATCGACCATGCTCGCCTTGCCCCTGTCCGTGGGCACGGAGACCGGCGGGGTGCTCACGCCGACGGCGCTAGGGGTGCTCGGAATGGGCGGCAACGGCGGTAGCCTCAACCAAGGCTCGCTCTTCGAGTACGACCGATTCAACGGGTTCCTGCACGAGCAGTCCTTGGGTTATCCGGACGGTGCCATGCCGCGTAGTGGCATGGTCTTGCACTCCAACGGCAAGCTCTACAGCTTCTTGGGCGCCGGGGGAGTAGGCACTACGACGCCCTTCGCGTTCAACTTAGGCGGAGGGGTCATGGAACTCGACCCTGTGTCGGGCGCGACGCGCTACGTGCGCACGCGCGAGGGGGAATCCCCCAACGATACTTACATCTATGCTGGTTACATGCCTCCGACGGAGGGTGCCGACGGCATGCTCTACGCCATTGGTTTCGCGTTTACGCTTGATATCCCCTTTCCTACTCTCTTGCGGATCGACCCCACCACCCTCAAGATGACCTCCCTCGAAAAGCTGGGTTCTGAGCACGTACCGCCCTTCTACACCCTCGTCAACGACGCCGGGACGCTCTACGGAGTGACGGACGCGACGGTCTTTTCCTACGAGCCCGCCGAGCCCACCCTACCCTATACGATGTTGCACACCTTCACCGCATCCGCCGCACCGGCTCTGGGCCTCCATGCATCCGTGGGCGTGACGAAGGTGGGCACGATGCTCTATGGGGCCACCATCGCGGGGGGCGCCGCGGACCACGGCGTGCTCTACCAGATCGACCTCGCTGCGGCGATCGGGACGGGCTACTCGGTGATTCACGAGTTCACCGGAGGGGCCGGCGGTGCAGGGCCCTCGAGCGCCCTCCTGCACGGAACCGACGGCAAGCTCTACGGGCTCACCAGGTTGGGCGGCAGCAACGACAAGGGAACGCTCTTCGTATACGACCCGGCGGCGGCCACGGGCTCTCGCTATCAGGTGCTGCACCACTTCGACGGCATCGACCTGACCGGGGAAGAGCCGGAGGGTGTGCTGACCCAGCTCGCCGACGGCCGCATCGTCGGCGCCAACTACCTGGTCGTCAAGGACTCCGAGACGCGCGGCCTCATCTACAGCCTCGACCCCAAGGTGGCCACGCCGGCGGTGACGGTGCTCGTCCGCACGACGCGGGATACTGGATTCGGAACGCGGTGGCCGCAGCTCACCGAGATCGACATCACCCGGGAGATTCCCGTTCCCGCTACGAAGGCCGCAGTCGACGATTGACGCGGGAACCGTCGGCGGCACCCCGGACTCGGGCGTGGGCCCGCCATCACGGACGAGCCTCCGGGCGCGAACTGCCCGGCCGGCGACATCCGCGTCGACACCCCCGGCGAAATTCCGGTCTACGTCTGCAACGGTGAAAGGGGCGCGAAGGGCGGCTGCGACGTCGGGGGCGGCCCCGGAGCACACCCGTCGACGGGCTCTTCATCGCCCGGATCGTCGTCGTCCGAGTCCGCTCCCACCGGGGCAGCGGCCGTCGCTGGGTCTGAGCCGGTGACGTGAAATGACCCGCCCGGGACTTCGGGCGGGGTGGGTGGGAGCGCCCGAAAGCAACACGCTTTCGGGCGCTTCTCCTGGATGCACGACTCGTTCGAGGGTCGCACCACGTTCGGCGCCTCGTTCTTCGGGATCGACGTCACGCGCCAGCGTCTGCGCGGCTTCCGGATCGGTCCGAGACCCGCGAGCCGTACCTACCAGAACCGCACGCGCTCCGCGTAGATCCTCGCGAACAGTCCCGAGGCGACGATCGACGAAGGCGACGGGACGCGGGACGGCACAGAGGACCACGCCGGCATCCACGAGCGCGTTGGGGTGGTTGGCGACGATCAGGATCGGGCCGCGCTTCGGAATGCGCACCGCATTCCGCACCTCGAACAGCCTGTAGTACGCCCAGACGCAGATGTGCGCGACTGCACGGATCACGTACCGCCCGATCCTCGCCATGGGCTCACGACAGCAGAGGCGTCCCGTGGGCGGGAGCGGCACGGTCCCTCTCCCTGTGTCCCAGGTCGCGCTCCTGCTAGGGAGTCCTGGCGCGGAAGGTGAGGGTGGTCTTCTTCGTCGTCGTGCCTCGCGCGAAGGTCAGCGCGACCGTGTCCGAGACCGCGTGCTTCTGGAGGACGCCGAGGAGATCCTGGGGCGTCTGCATGCGCACGCCGTCGAAGGTCGTGATCACGTCGCCCGCCGCGAGTCCGGCGGCGGCCGCGGGCGAGTTCGCCACGACCTCGAGGAGCCGGAGGCCCCGCCCCGTGGTGGTGGGATCGAGCCGGACGCCCATCCACGGACGCGCGATCGTGGCCTCGCCGCGGCCCCTCCTCGCGAAGTCCTGGAAGAGCCGGTTCGTCCTCTTCTCGGCGCCGATCGTGGTGTGTGGGCCGTGCCCGGGGAGCACGACGACGGCGTCCGGCAGGGGCCAGAGCTTCGTGCCGAGCGCCGTCGCGAAGGCTTTGGGATCCCCGCTCGCGAAGTCCGTCCGTCCGACGGAGCCCTTGAAGAGGACGTCGCCCGCGACGAGGACGCGGCCCTCCAGGAGGAAGCCGACGGAGCCGGGCGCGTGGCCGGGGAGATGGAGCACCTTCCAACGCGTCTTGCCCACTTGGAGGACGGAGCCGTCTGCGACTGCGCGGACCGGGAGCGCCGGCGGTGGGGGGGCGGGCCGGGTTCGTCGGCGTGCCTTCCACCGGTCGAGCCTCTTCGCGATGGCGTCGCGCGCGAGGCCGTGCGCGAAGACGGGGACGCCGAGGCGCGGAACGAGGGCGCCGAGCCCGCTCAGGTGGTCCGAGTGCTCGTGCGTGATCCAGATGGCCTGGAGGACGCGCCCCCTCGCCTTCTGCGCGGCCAGCGCGGCGTCCAGGCCGGGACCGGGATCCACGAGGACGTAGTTCCCGGTCCGCTTGCAGGTGATGAGGTACGAGTTGCAGGTCGTCTCGACGACGTGGACGGAGAGGTCTTGCGCGTCGACGATCGGCGCGGGGAGGGGCGCCGGTTCGGCCGCGGCCGGAGCGCACGGCAGGAGGAGCAGACCGAACACCAGGACCGGGAATCGCGCCATGACCGGATCCTCCGCTGGATCCCCATGACGATCAAGCCGAGGCCACTTCGCGGCGTCGACGCAGGGCTGGTTCGGGCGCCCCGCCTGCCCGTCGCGGGTCTCGATCGCCACCTCGCGCAGGTCGATTGACCGGGGGTCTCCATCCGAACGGAGCTGGAATCGAAACGAAGTAACCAGCGGCGAACCCCCGGCGAACCCGTATCGAGCACCTTCCCCCCCGATTTCAAGCCTTTTGCCGGGCGGCGACCGGTCGCCGTTTTTGCTCGGATCCTGCGTTCTCATGGAACCCTGGTATCCAGCATCCGGCTGGCGGCTGCTTTGGGCACCGAGGAGAGGCACGTGGCCCCCACCGCGATCGCGTCGTCCGGAGGCGGGGGAACAAACAGACGAGTCTGGTCTGTCAGGTCAAGCTGGACTGTGCGTAGGAAGACCCGCACGGGCCGCTTCAACCTCGCCGGACCTCGCGAAGGCTGGGCACCTGGCCGAAGCCGTCGAGTCGTTTCGCGAATCCACCCGATGCGACGCGAAGCAGGCGGTCGCGCACCGGTACCTGGCGAGGACGCTGTACGCCCTCGAGCGGTTCGAGGAGGCCGTCGTCGCGGGTCCTGGCGTGCGATCCAGCTGGAGCCCGCGCACGCGAACACGCACAGCGTGCGGCGTCTCGCTCAACGCGCTGGGAGGTACGAGGTACGAGGATGCGATTCTGGCCCGCCTGGACGCCGTACGGCTCGATCCGAAGGACTTCGGAGCCCACCACAACCGGGGGAACGTGCTGCGCGGCGCTCGTTGGCACGGGACGCGCCGAGGACGTTGCAGACCTTGACACCGTCGATCGCGCCGCGTGGCGCCGGCAGGCGCTCGACGGGCTGCGGGCAGACCTCGCGTGGAAGCTCGAGACATAATCCGCGCCGCGGCTCGCACAGATGCCGAAGGGCTGGGTGAACGAGCCGGACATGGTGGGCGTGCCAAGCGACGCCGAGCTCGCGAAGCTCCCGGTCCTGGAGAGGAAGGCCTGGGAGGCTCTGTGGTCGTCCGTGCAAGGGGCACGTGCGCAGGCAGGGCCCGAGTCCGGGGGCCGGGGGCAGAATGCGTGCCGACTCCCGAGGACTACCTCTCCGGGAGCACGCGAACCTCGAGGCCCGGAATCCTCCGGAAGTGAACTTCGTCCTGCGGCCCGACGAGAAGCTCGTGACCGAAGTGAACCGCAAGCGACCCGATGGCCAGATCATTCGACGGAATGGGAGTGCCCGCCCTCCGCAGAGCAGCGTAGAGCCTCGCGTACGTCGGAGCGACCCGTTCGTCGAACGACAGCACGACGGCCCCATCGAGAAGCGCGTGAATCTTGCGAATCCGGGCGACCCGCCGGGAAGCCGAGTCGGCAAGTTCGACTCCGATCCACAACTCGGCCAGCACCAGAGCCGGGATCCACACGTCGTCCGTCTCTACGGAAAGCGTGGCGAGGAGCGAGACCCCGCGCCGTTCGACTGCCACCAGGGCGCTTGTGTCTACTGCAATCCCCATGGATCCCCCAGGGGCGCATCACTGAGACCGATCTCGTCGAGGAGGTCGGCGAAATCCTCGTCGCGCTCGCCGGCATCCAACCAGGCGCCGAGAACGTCCTTCAGGGTCCTGTGTGCGGGGCCGGCGTAGGGTGAGAGGATTGCGATGGGCTTGCCGTTCTTCTCCACGATGAACGAGTCGCCGCGATAGCGCAGTCGGCCGAGGATGTCCCCGATGGATCGAACGAGTTCAGTGCTGGAAACATGTATTTCCGACATATCCAGATCTTACAGTGTTCTGGATCGAAATCACCACGGCGGATCGGTCGCTGGGTTGCGCTTCCACGGGCCCATGCCCTGGAGGTCCCGCAACCGCTGCCCCCTACGTCGACGGCGGGATTCCGTAGCTCCGTCCGCTTCGACAGCGCCGCGGGGGCCACGACTCCGGCGCGGTCGCTCCGTCGTTCGTCGGACCCGGTCGCCGACCTGCGGGCTCCCCGCTCCGCAAGTCGGGTACGAATCCAGGTCCAGGGGATCGGGGGGGGCAGTGGATGGCCCCTCCGTGAGATCGTCGGACGCGAAGAGGAGATCTCCAGTATGGACTACTATGGTCTATTGTGTCGGACTAGACTGTGCGAATGAAGATCCGTACGGTCACCGAGGCCAAGGCCCACCTGAGCCGGCTGATCGCCGTCGTCCGGCAGGGCGAGACGATACTCATCACCCATCGGGGCCGACCGGTGGCGCGGCTCGAACCCGTGCGGGACTTCGCCGAAACCCCGGAGACCGCCTCGCTCGACCACCTCGTCCGGTCCGGCGTGGTGCGGCGCGGTCGCGAGGCGTCGCGGGCCGCCGTCCTGCCGCTCCCTCCTCCGCGGCCGAAGCGTGATCCGAGCCTGCTCCGCGCGCTCCTCGACGAGCGCGACGGGGAGCGGGTGTGAGGTTCTGGGACGCCTCCGCCGTCGTGCCCCTCGTGCTGCGCGAGGCGGCATCGACCTCGGTCGGGGCGGCCTACGAGGAGGACCCGCACCTCCTGGTGTGGTGGGGAACGACGCTCGAGTGTGTCCTGGCCGTGCGCCGGCGGGAGCGCGAAGGCGTCATCGACGCGTCCCACGCGACGGTGGCCCTCGAGCGGCTGGACGTGCTTGCACGCCACTGGGACGAGATCCAGCCCGTCGAGGACGTCCGTGCCCGCGCTCGCCGTCTGCTCTACGTCCACTCGCTGTCGACGGGGGACGCGCTGCAGCTGGCCGCCGCCCTCATCGCCTGCGACGACCACCCGCGGGGACAGGGCTTCGTCTGCCTCGATCGGCAACTGGCCGACGCTGCGCGGCGAGAGGGGTTCGACGTCGCGGCGGGCCCGTAGCGGCTAGATCGTCGGGATGAGCGAGCCGACGCGGACGGCCGCCGGGCCGCGCAGCGGGCACTCGTGCTCGCAGATGCCGCAGCCGACGCACTTGGTGGCGTCGACGTAGGGCTGCTTCAGGCGCTTCGTCTGCCCGTCGCGGGTCACGACCTCCACCGTGCGCGAGTAGATCGCCTTCGGGCTGACGGGGCAGACCTCCTCGCAGACGACGCACTGGATGTCCATGCCCCAGGGCAGGCAGCGTCCGCGGTCGTGGTTCGCGGTCCCGATCATGATCGGGCCGCTCTCGCCGTCGGGCCGCGGTTCGAGGCCCTGGCGCTGCGCCGGGGTGAGGCGCTGGATGGCGCCGGTGGGACATACGCGGCCGCAGAGCGTGCACGTGACGTCGCAGTACCCGTTCTTCATGTCGAGGACGGGCGTCCACAGGCCCTCGAATCCCGCCTCCAGGCCCGCCGGCTGGAGGACGTTCGTGGGGCAGACGTTCAAGCACGCGTCGCACTTGATGCAGCGCGCGAGGAAGTCCTCCTCGGGAACGGAGCCGGGCGGTCGGATGAAGCCGCGCTCCTTGCTCTCCTGCAGGTTGCCGCCGGAGCGGCGGAGCAGCACCGCGAGCGCGAGGCCCGAGACACCGGCCACCATGGCCCGGCGTCCGCCGACCGTCGTGCCCGCGATCGCGCGTTCGCGCGGCGGGAGGAAGCGGTAGGTGATGGAGCCGTGCGGGCAGTCCTCGACGCAGTTCATGCACACCATGCACTCGCTGAGGCGCACGGTGGCCTCGGGTTCGGCGGCGCCCTCGCAACCCTTCGAACAGAGGTTGCAGCCGGTGCAGGAGTCGGGGTCGCGGTGGATGCGGAAGAGGGCGAAGCGCGAGAAGAGGCCGAGCAGCGCGCCGAGCGGACAGAGGACGCGGCAGAAGAAGCGCGGGATCACCAGGTTCAGGGCCAGCAGCGCAGCGAACAGCACGCCGATCAGGACGGCGCCCGAGAACGCGGGGGTGGCCGAGGGGTGGATGCCCTCCAGGCCGGCCGCCCTGAGGCCCACGTCGACGACGGGGAAGACGACGTCGGTCACGGACCGGGTGAGCAATGCGATCGGGTCGAGGAGGCCGATCTGGAGCGTGCCCAGGACGGCCATGCCGACCATCAGCCCGAGGATCCAGTACTTGAGCGCGTAGACCTTCCGGTACCGGTTGCCCGCGAGGCGGTTCTTCGCCGGCCGGGGGAAGCCGAGCCAGTGCATGAGGTGGTGCAGCGTGCCGAACGGGCACACCCAGCCGCAGAAGGCGCGTCCCAGGAGGACGGTCCCCACCAGGATCCCGATGCCCAGCCAGAGACCGGACGGTCCGACGTGGTAGAGGTGCCCCGTCGAGAGCATCGTGGTGAGGCTGACGAGCGGATCGGCCTCGAGGAAGACGGAGACGACGTAGCCCTGGATCCGCGGCGCGGCCATGAGGTAGAGGCACGCCACGAAGAGCAGGACGAAGACGACCTGGACCAGGATCCGGACGTTGGCGATCCTCATTCCATGAGCCTCATCCGGTGATCCTCCGCGGCCGGAGGGACTCGAAGTCGTGCGTTCCCGCGCCGGCCTCCTGGGCCATGCCCAGGTAGGGGAGGTCCTCGACGCCGAGGCCGAGCAGGGTCGCTCCGTAGGCGTCGAGCGCGACCGGGTCGGTGCCGATGGCGAGCACGTCGCCGCGGATCAGGTCATCGACGGACCCGCCGGTCGGGCCGTTGCGGAACATGATGCGCGAGCCGTCGAGCACCGAGAGCGTCGGCCGGATGAGCGAGGCCAGCGTCGCGATCGTCTCGTCCATCTTCTGGTGCAATCGGTTCCGCGGCCCGCCGAGCATCCCGTACCAGTTCTTCAGGGTCAGCGAGGCGAGCGCGAGGTTGTGGTCCTTGACCGGGGCGATGCCGATCACCTTCGTGGCCCTCAGCAGCGGCGCCACGTACACGGGCCAGCCGTCGAGGAGGGTGTCGGCGAGGAGGACCGGGGCGAAGGCGTCCTTGCGGGGCAGGAGCACGGCGCCGCCCGCGTTCTCAGCGGCACGACCGATGCCGCTCTTGCGAAAGCACCCCTCCGGCGCGTGGATCGGGTTGTCGGTGACGAGGACCTCGGCGGCGCCGGCGTCGATGCACGCCGCGACGACTGCGCCTACGACCTCGGGGTTGGCCGTCGCGCCCTGCCAGGCGGGACGGTCGAAGGCCACGTTGGGCTTGACGAGCACGACGTCGCCCGCGGTCACGAAGCGCGACATGCCGCCGAGCTCCTCGAGCGCGGCCCGCGTGAGCGCGCCGGGGTCCGCGCCCTTGGCGATGACCAGCGCCGGCCCCTCGCCGCCGGCCGCGAAGGAGGGCAGCGCGACCTTCTCCACCGGGTAGGGCCAGTTCGGGCGGCTCCCGAACCACGCCGCCGCCCCGACGACCCACGCGGACACGAGGCCCGCCGCGGCCGTGCGCTCGAGCATCTCGCGCCTGGAGATCCGGGTGGGTGCGCTCATCGACCGTCCTCCAGGTCAGCGCGGAGCGCCTCCAGCAGCTCCCGGGCCCGGGCGGGCGACGGCGCGTCGACGACGCCGAGCACACCGGGGCCCGAGGTCTCGAACACGGCCGGGGCGCCGAGGAAGAGGAAGGCCTCCCGTGCCCTCTCGACGATCTTCGTGGCGGCTGCGGCCGACGGAGTCGCCGCGATGACCGCCTTCGCGCCGTCGGCGTAGGTCGCGACGTACGCGTCGGAGAGACCGTCCACGCCGAGGGCGCCGGACCGCTCGAATCCGACCTGCGTCGTGTCGGCTCGGAGCAGGCCGGCCGGAACCGCGACGGCGTCCGTGTCCGCGAGGGCCCCGCGGATCCGGTCGGCGAGCGCACGGGCCTCCGCCGCCGCCTCGGGTCCCGACGCGACCACCTCGAGGTAGCGCGGCCCCTTCCAGCCGAAGAGGGCGGTGCCGGACGTGTCGAGCTCGCCGCCCTCGGCCGGAGGAGGCTCGGCGCCGGGGCGTTGCGATCGATACACGCCGAACGCGTCGAGCGACGTCTCGAAGCCGTAGAGGTAGACGTCGACGAACACGTCGTCACGCGTGGGGTCCGTGTATCCCGCGAACTCGAGGACGTCGAAACGGTAGACGACGTAGGCGTCGGCCTTGCCGTTGATCTTCTCGTAGAGCGTCGTCTCGTCGTACGACTCAATGGCGCCGCGAGGCCAGCCCGCAGGCGAGACGACGGGCAGCGTGGCGGTCGAGGCGGCGACCGACTCGGGCAGGCCGGGCGGACCGGCCAGCGTGCCCGTCCACGCGAAGATCCCGACGACGAGAGCGAGCAGGACGACCAGGATCCAGCCCAAAGTCCTCTCCTGCCCCGAGGGTGTGCGTGCCTGGCGCCGGGGGAAGAGGGGTTTCTTCGCCATGGGACTCCACGGCTCATGGTTCGTGAACGGGAGGATCATACCGAAGGGCGGTCCACGGTACAGTGCCTCGCCGCGCAGGTCGTGAAGGAGAGATCATGAGCACGTCGCCGTCGAGCGAGAGAGACGATCTGGGTCGCCGCACGTTCCTGAAGGGCGTCGCGGCGGGCGCCGTGGGCCTGGGACTTTCGGGTGCCCTGCCGCGGGATCTGCTGGCCGAGGAGGAGGTGCCCTCCGGCGGCACGATGAAGACGCGCGTGCTGGGACGTACGAAGGTCCCGGTCTCCGTCGTCGCCTACGGAGGAGGCGGCCTCAGGCCGGACGGCGTCCGCCTGCTGCAGGTCGCGGTGGAGAAGGGCATCAACTTCATCGACGTCGCGAACAGCTATGGAGGGGGCAAGGCCGAGGAAGCGGTCGGCGCCTTTCTCCCGGGGTACCCGCACCGGGACAGGCTCTTCATCAACACGAAGCTCTCCGGCCTCAAGCCGCAGGGTTCGGCGAAGCAGGTCTACGACCAGTTCGAGGCCAAGGTCCGTCAGAGCCTCGCGCGCATGAAGACGGACTACGTCGACCTCGTCATGTGGCCGCACGGAGCGCAGCGCGTCGAGTTCCTGAAGCACGAGGCGGCCCGCGACGCCATGCGGAAGCTCAGGGAGAAGGGCCTCGTCCGGTTCTTCGGGATGTCGAGCCACGAGAACTACAAGGCGGTCTGCGAGGCCGTGGTCGACGACGGGTTCTACGACGTCTTCCTCACCGTCATCAACATCTGCACCCAGAACGTCGCCGACGCCGGCCAGCCGAAGTCCGGAGGCCGTCGTCCGGGCCGCCCGACGGAGGACACCACGGCGCTGCTGAAGAAGGCGAGCGCGAAGAACATCGGCGTCATGGTCATGAAGGCAGCCAAGGGCGGGTACCTGAGCAGCGGCACGGACGCCCTGCTCGCGAAGGCCTTCCCCGGCGAGAGCTCCCTCTCGAGGCACCAGAGGCTCTACCGCTACGCCCTGAACCAGGAAGGCGTCCACACCGACGTCATCGGCATCACGCAGGTGCTGCACCTCAGGGAGGCGATCCAGCTCGGCTGCGCGTAGCGAGGCCGAGGCGGTTCTCGAAGCGTCTCGACGGCGTTCTCATCGAGAGTCGCCGGAGGTTCTGCATGCTCCTTGGCCGCCTCGTGCCCGTCCTGCTGCTGCCGGTCCTCGTCCTGACGCCGGTCGACCCCACGCACGCGGGGCCCGACGAGGACCGGGCGACCCGGGTCTTTCGCCGCGTTCAGGAGGCCGTCCACGCGCCCCAGACTCCGCACTTCAACTCCCGCAACGTCCTGCTGACGACCCTCGTGCGAGAGACCGTGCCCGAGGCGGGGTGTCCGATCCATACGTTGCAGCTCCCGCCCGGCTGCGGGATGGGAGTGTTCTCCGGCCTCGACGTCGAGCGGACCGTCGAGCTCGCGACCGCCCTGTTCGCGATCCACGGCTTCGATCTGCAGCCGGACCTCGCGGCTGCGGGCGTGCGCCTCGACGGGCTGGACCCGCAGGCGAAGGTCGGCTTCCGGATCCAACCGGCGGCGCTCGGTGGCGCGCGCGTGCCCGTGAAGGAGGGGTCGACGAAGGAGCGGAAGGCCCTGGAGGCCGCCGGCTACCGGGTCCTCGTGCTGCCCGGCAGCCGGTACCGCTGCATGCAGGCCGACACCTCGAGCCCGCTGCACGCCTCTCTGCTGTCCATCGTCGAGTTCCTCGCCGACCTCGCCGGTGCTCGTCCGGCGGATCTCTCGGTCCTGGCGCGTGGTCGGCCTCACGACGTCACCTGGTCGGGACTCGAGGGGGGGATTCCCGGCGCCGACTCGTTCCAGATGTCGGACGACTCCGCGTTCTTCGTCCTGCGGGAGCCGGCGACGGTCGAACTCGAGGTCGTCCCGCCTCCGAAGGTCGAGGGCCGGGGCCGACCGGCGTTCGTCGTGCTGCCCTTCCACTGGACGCCGCCACGCAAGAACGACGGATCCGGCTACGACTTCGAGGGCCCGGCGCCGTCGTTCGCCCTGCTGCAGGACTCCGCGCCGCCCGTCGAGTCCGGCCGCGCGGTGTTCCTCGCGGGTCCCGCCTTCGACCCCTCGAAACCGTTTCGGATCCGCATCGCGCTACGAGCGGGGCAGACGCACATCGGGCGGCAGGTCAGGGTCCGCACGTCGAGTGCGAAGCGTCGACGCTAGACGTGCCGGAGGTCGGCGGTGTCGGCGCCGCCGCCGAACAGCGCCGTCCACCGCGCCTCGGAGAGATCGATCCGGACGATGTCGGAGCCGTCGCCGGGGTGGGCACGACCCAGGTCGGCCGCCGTGGGCGTCGCGAAGAGCTTGTTCGCCGCGTTCTTCTTCGCTGCGTTGCTCGCTCGCTTGCCTTTCGTGGACAGCCGGTAGGCCACGTACTGCGTGCCGTCGCCGTCACCCGGGAGGTCGCCTCCGCCGCCCCCGCAGCCCACGAGCGACGTGAGCCCGGCGGCGCCTGCCGCGGCCAGGAAGACTCGTCGGGAAACCAGGATGGGCTGCATGCTTCGTCAACACCCCGCCGAGGGAAAAGGGGCAGAGGGAGTTCCCGGCCCTCCCCGCCGGTTCGGCCTTTGCCGTGGCTCCAGCCGGTCCAGACTTTGCGATGCGGCTTCAGCGCCGGGATCGCCACTGCTCTTGCCGTTCTCTACGACCTGGCTTGTCCGCTCTCCTCGACTCCCGCGACCGAGGCCCGGCAGTCTCGAACCGACGTTGTGTGGCGTCCTGTGGTTTCTTCTTCCCGCATCCTTACTGCTCCCCCGGTGTAGGCCTGCGGGCGCAGGGATGCAAGTGAGAATCCATCTCAGGCCCGCGATCCGGGGCCTGGGCCGCCTCAGCGGCCGATGCCGGCCGCTGCGGTGGCCTCTCCGAGGCGCTCGAGGATGGGGTCGAGCCAGTCGCGGTGCTCGGGCTTCATCACGCAGGCGCGGAGGCACGTCACCGGTTCCGAGGCACCGGCCAGCTCCGGCACCGCCCGGGCAACCAGCGCGGCGGGCAGGGCGGCCAGGGCCAGGTGCAGGTCTCGCTCGGCCGCCGCGGCGAACACCCGCCGCGCGCGCTGCGACGCCTCCTGGGCACTGGAGGCCTTCACCGCCCACACCACGATGTCGAGCTGGGGGAGCGGAACGGGGGCGAAGCGCGCGTCCTCTGCGAGCCTCGCGTGGAGGTCCAACGCGCCTTGCCTGCACGCTTCGAGGGAGCGCGCGAATCGTCCTCCGCGCTCGTAGGGGAGGAGTTGGATCGTCGTCCACAGGGCGACGGCGGCGGCGCCGGGCCGCGAGCACTCCAGCGAGATCTCGCCCAGGTGCAGCTCGTCGGACGTGAAGTAGGTGTAGGGCGAGTCGTGCCGGTAGACGGCGCCGACGGCGGGATCGCGAAACAGGACGCAGCCGCATCCGTAGGGCTGGAGTCCGTGCTTGTGCGGGTCCACGACGTAGGAGTCGGCCTCGCCGGCGTGATCGAAGGCGCGGCGCGCGTCCTCGTCCAGGTTCGACGCGAGCGCGAAGAAGCCCCCGTAGGCGGCGTCCACGTGCACGCGGACGCCACGCGCACGGCACGCGGGGAGCACCGCGTCCAGGGGGTCGACGGCGCCCAGCGCCGTCGTGCCCAGCGTCGCGACGACGGTGCCCACGTCGCCGCGCTCGAGCTCCCGTTCGAGGGCCTCGGGATCCATGCGTCCGCGGTCGTCCGTGGCCACCGTGCGAAACGGAACGGACAGGACGCCGCAGAGCCTGGCGTGGGTGTAGTGCGCCTGTTCGGAGGCGAGGACGGCTCGGCCGGGTGCGAGCTCGCGCGCCACCCAGAGCGCCTCCAGGTTCGCCACCGTCCCGCCGCCGCAGAGGTGGCCGAGGTGCTCCTCCCAACCGGGCACTCCCGCGATCGCGGCGACCGCCTCCTGCTCCATGGCGGAGCTCGCGCGCCCTCCGTCGAGCGCGTGGTTGTTGGGGTTGATCCACAGCGAGAGGGCGTACGCCAGTCGGGCGACCGGGTGCGGCGGCTTCAGCATCTGCCCCACGTAGAGCGGGTGCTGGTAGGGGAAGTTGTCCTGCATGCGGCGCGCGGCGTCGAGGAGCACGCGGCGCAGGGCCGGCCGGTCGACGTCCGCGGCGACGGGCGGCAGGCGGGCGAAGCCCTCCTCCAGCAGGGCGAGGGCTTCGTCCAGGAGCGGCAGGGTGGAGCGGTCGAGCGTCATTCGACCCTCGAGGCTCACCGGTCGCCGGTCTACTTGAAGATGCCGAGCACCTTCAGGAGGAGGATCAGCAGGATGGCGCCGCCGATCGAGATGAGCCACTGGACGACGCTTCCGGCCGCGCCGAGGCCCAGCATCGGGGCGAGCCAGTGGCCGAGGCCCGCGCCGATGATGCCGACGATCACGTTCGCGATGATGCCCATCTGGGCGTCGGTCTTCATGACGAGGCTGGCGAGCCAGCCGATGATGCCGCCGATGACGATGGCGATGAGGATTTCCATGTCGATCCCTCCAGACCCCCCCGGGTCTCTACCTGTACCTGTACCTGTACGGAAAGCGGAGTCTACGCAGGCCTTCCGGCCTCGTCCACCGCTACAGGTCGACGACCACCGCGGCGTTCGTCGGCCGGTAGGCGAGGGTGCACGTGCTCGCGTTCACGCAGCGGGTGGACCCTTCCCGCGTCTGCCCGTAGCCCTCGTGGATGTGTCCGAACACGTGGAGGCGGGGACGCACGCGGCGGACGGCGTCCAGCAGGTCCACGCAGCCGGCGTCCTCGCCGCTCACCGTCCGGTCGCCGTGGCCGAGGGGCGGGCCGTGCGTGACGAGGACGTCGATGCCTGCGGGGATCCGGTCCCACTTCGCGCGGATCTCGGGGCCGCGCTGCAGGTTGAACGCCCAGTCGTAGAACCAGGGCTGCCAGGGGGAGCCCCAGATCCGGACGCCGTTGACGACCGTCTCGGCGTCCTCGAGGTAGGTGGCGTTCGTGAGCAGGTTGCGCGCGCGAGCGGCCTCCCGCTCGAAGGCGAAGTCGTGGTTGCCGGCGATGACCACCTTGTGCGGGTGGGGGAGGGTGCCCAGGAAGCGGTCGAACGCGGCCACCTCCTCCAGGTGGCCGTGCTTCGTGAGGTCGCCGGCGTGGACGAGGAGGTCCCCCTCGGGGACCGGGTAGCCCTCGTGAAAGCCGTGCGTGTCACTGAGGCAGACGATGCGCATGCCGGATCCCGCCCTGGCATCCTCTCACGGACCGCCGGGAGGTAGGATCCCGGGTCCCGCTCCGCAGCCAGGAGATTCACGATGGCCACGATCGAGCAGCTCCTCCACGAGGCCTACTCGCACTGGGACGACGGCCCTCGTCTGGCGCGTCTCGGCCGCGAGATCCACGACCGCAACCGACTCGACCACGCGCAGCGCGTGCTCGGCCGAGCGGTCGAGCTCGTGCCCGACGATGCGGACGCGTGGGCCCACCTCAGCTACGCGTACTTCCGTTCGTTCGACGACGAGCAGGGCCGCGACGTGTTGAGGCGCGGCGTCGAAGCGAGCGGTTCCGACGGCCTGAAGATGACGCTCGCGAACTTCTCCGAGGGCGAGGAGGCCGACCGGATGCGCGAGGAGCTGAAGGGCACGACGGACGTGGGCGCACGGGCCGGCCAGCTGTCCGACCGGTTCTGGGCGGGCGAAAAGGAGGAGGCGCTCGAGGGCCTGAAGACGCTGGTCACGGAGCACCCCGACGAGGACGATCCCCAGGACACCCTGCTGTGGATGCTCATCCGCGCGCGGCACTCGAACGCGATCGAGGGGCTGGATCTTTGCGAGGAGGGGATCCCCGTGATCGACGCGCGGATCGCGAAGCGGCCCGACGAGGTCGGCGCCTGGTCGCTGAAGCTCATGATGCTCGGCGCGGAGATGGACTGGAACGGCATCCTCGAGACGACGAAGGAGGCGCTCGAGCGGTTCCCCGACGAGGAGAGCGTGATGCAGTTCAGGGCCCGGGCCTTCCGGGAGACGGGCGACGAGGAGCGTGCGATCCTGTGGTTCAACCGGGCCATCGGGGCGAAGCCGAGCTTCGCCGGCGCGCGCATCGAGCTCGGCAAGCTCTACGAGCAGCAGGGCAGGCTCGACCTGGCGGAGGAGGTCTTCCGCGATCTCGTCGTCGCGAACCCCGGCTACGCGTTCTCGTCGATCAGCCTCGCGCTGTTCCTGTCGCGCCGGGAGCAGTGGGACGAGGCGGAGCAGCTGTTGATCGAGGCGTGGCCGACCCTCCCCGAGTTCGTCAAGCCGGGCGTGCTCGCAAACCCCGACGCGCAGCCGCTCCTCGAGCGCGCGGCCGTGAAGGCCGTGGTCGATGCGGAGGCGAAGGACTCGTGAGCGACACCTTCGACGCGCTCCGGCGCGAAGCCGTCCACTTCCGCGACGAACGGGACTGGGCGCAGTTCCACCATCCGAAGGACCTCGCGCTGGGTCTGGGCATCGAGGCGGGGGAGCTGGGCGAGCTCTTCCTGTGGAAGACGCGCGACGAGGTGCGTGCGGACCTCGAGGACGAGGGCTTCCTGCGTCGGCTGGCCGAGGAGATGGCCGACGTCCAGATGTTCCTGCTCTACCTCGCCGAGGCCTCGGGCATCTCGCTGCCCGACGCGGTGCGCAAGAAGCTCGTGACGAACGCCGAGAAGTATCCGGTGCACAAGGCGAAGGGCACCGCCCGCAAGTACACCGATCTCTAGTCGAGGGGGGCGTACTCCACCTTGCCGCGACTCAGTGCGTGTCGGCCGCCCGCTGCGTGATCCGGTGCGATCGGACCCAGCCCCCGGTCGAGGTGGAGCAGCAGCAGGGTGTCGTCGTCCGGCTCGAAGCGCCGCGCCGGCTCGAAAGGGGCCTGGCCGTAGCGCGCGCCCCGCGACACACGGACCTCGTCGATCAGGCCGTCGAAGCCGCTGGTCGGGTGACCGCGCCGGTCCGGGTCGGCGCCGACGAAGAGCGGCCACTCGTTCCGGCGGCGTCGGCCCTCCCCGGGCTGCGCGGCGAGCAGTTTCCCGTCGACGTAGAGCCGCACCTCGGAGCCGTCGAACACGCCGGCGACGTGGTGCCAACGCCCCGGCTCGAGGACGGGCTCCTGCTCCGAGGCCGTGACGTAGCCTCGGCCGAGGAACACCGAGAAGACGGGACGCCCGTCCGAGACGAAGAGGCCGTATTCCGACTTCTCCGTCTTGGCCAGGAACGCGCGGCGACCCCCGAAGTCGTCGCCGCGGATCCACCCCTCGATCGTGAACGCCCCGTCCGGGATGTCGAGCCGCTGCGCCGGGACCGTCAGGCAGGCGTTCTTCTCGACGCTCAGTGCCCGGGGTTCGGTGCCGTCCCACGTGTCCGGCGGCAGGCTCCGCAGGCGCCAGACGGCGGGGAGGTTCCGCTCCGGGAGGGAGATGCGGGTCGTCTCGCCGAGATAGTCCGCCTGGAGCGCCAGCGAGGGGAGGCTCAGCCCTGCGAGTCCGTCCTCGTGGTCGCGGCCGTAGCGAAACGAGACCTCCACCTTCCCGCCCGCGGGCACTTCGACGTGGTGATGGCTCGGAGCGAAGAACCACCCCCGGTCGGGCGTGTCGAGCGAGAGCGTCACCTGGATCGGGCGGCTCGCCGGGTTCTCCACCTCGAGCGGGTAGGTGCCGTTCGCACGCCCGCCGGCCGCGACCACCAGCCCGTCGCCCTGGACGACGGGCTCGAGCCAGCGGAGTCGGTCCACGTCGGTCCGACGCTCCTGGGTCATCTCGCGAGGATCGAGGACCGCCCCGACGGGGATCGTGGCGACCGTCATCCCGGAGTCGCGGACCGTCACGACGTTCATGTGGTGGAGGTACCCGGTGCCGGGCGCTTCGAACGGCAGGGCTCCGCCCGTGGTGGCGAGCGTGAAGTACTCGATGCCGTCGCGGACGCCGTCGTAGCGGCGCCGGTGCAGGTGGCCCGCGAAGACCGCCGTGACGTTTCCGGCCTTCTGAAGGAGGGTGTGGACGGCGTCCCAGTTGGAGCCCGGGTAGTACGCCTCGACCCAGCGCGGGTGGTGGAGGAAGACGAACACGTGGTCGTGCTGTTTCGTTTGCTCGAGGGTCTTCGCGAGCCACGCGAGCTGGGTCTCGCTCATCCGGTTGACGCGTGCGTTGCCCCAACCCTTGCGGTTCCTCTCCCGATCGCCCTCGTCGGAGTAGAGCGTGACGAAGGCCGCCCCCTTGTGCTCGAACCAGTAGTACAGCGGACCGAAGTGGGTCTCGAAGTCGCTCTCGTGGTGGCCCGGCGGGGGCGTCCCGCCTCCCCAGGTGACGTCGTGGTTGCCCGGCACCGGATACCAGGGCACGTCGAGCCCCTGCATGATCGCGCGGAACTCGCGCATCTGGGCCAGCCACTCCGGGCGCCGGTTGTAGCCGCCCACGAGGTCGCCCACCGTCATCACGAGATCGGGGCCCAGGAGGTTGGTGTCCGAAACGGCCTGCCGGAGCACCTCCAGGCCCGACGGGGGGCCGGTCGTCCGGTCGCCGAAGATCACGAAGTGGAAGACGTCCTCCCCGCAGGGGAGGGGCAGGACGCGCGCCCCCTGCCGGTCGGTGTGCACGCCCGGCGGGTCGCCGAGAGCGCTCGGCACGGCGAGCAGGAGCAGGGCGACGACCAGGGCTCGGTGCATGGGCCTGTCCTCCGATCGAGGCATTGTGCGGGG
>JAUXCH010000562.1 GCA_030618975.1 Planctomycetia bacterium | reverse complement strand
TGGGGGTGAGGTCCATGAGAAGTCGTTCCTGAGCTCTCGTTGCGGCTGCCTAACTATATACGACACCAGGGACAGTCGATGCGCCCGCGGGGCGCGGGCCCGAGGCCGGCGGAGCCCAGGAACCGGGCGCCTCGGCGTCCGCTCAGAGGGGCGGCCCGAGAGCGTAGTTCGGTGCGATTTCGTCTGGCGATCCGGCCCGGCGCCTTCGGCGCGAGCGGCCAGGGCGTCTGCGGCACCGTGGCCTTGGGGAGATCACGGCCCGGGGCCGTGATCTCCTCAGCCTGGTGCACCTTGTGCGGCAGGCTGCGACTCGCCGGTTGCTCCACTTCCAGGCCGTCCTCCGCCTGCTGGCGCCTTCCATATGGAACTCCATACAGCCTGTATGGAAGTACGGCCAACAACGGCCCCGCGCGCTCCGAGTGGACACGACGCTCGAAGACGACTGGCGAGGCGCGAGGCACGGCTCGCGATCGCCTGGCAGTGTCGTCGGGGTGGAACAGGGAGGGGAACAGGGAGTGGGACCGCCCCGATCCGGGCTACACGACGAGCCTGTCCGGCACTGACGGGCGAGCGATCGGCGATTCTGCCTGGCCTGCGGCGCGAGCGGCCAGGGTGCCTGCGGCACCGCCCCCCTTCGGGAGATCGCGCCGTTGGCGTGACCTCTTCACCCGGCGCGCTTCGCGCGGCAGGCTGCGACTCGCCGGCTCCTCCACCTCCCGGCCTCGTCTTCCTCGCTTCTCCGCATGCCGGGCGACTCGCTCAATCTCCGCAGCGGCAGCGGCGGGCGCTACGCGAGGCACGGCGCTGCCCAGACGAGGGAACGGGGCCCAGAACGAGGCGGGGCTCCTCAGCCGGGGCTGCTCAGCCGCTACGCCGGCCGAGCCTGAACGAGCGGCCCGTGGTGCCGAAGGGTATCTGCGGTGCTGTCGGAGGTGCAGCCGTTCGAAGTGTGACGCGATGGTAGGGGCATCCATCGAACCGGCCCAGCCACCATATGTAGTCGTCGGCGATGAGCGGCAACGACGAAACGGCCCAAGGAGGCAAGAGGTGCGCGTTCAGGACGGATCTGCACATGCAGAGGATGGCGTGCGGTCGCGGATTCGTGCGTCACTTGCGCAGTACCGGCTACTCATCCTCTCGTGACGAGCGCCGCATCTTGGGGTCACTCCGGTCAAGGGGATGGCCCTGCGCGATGGGGACGGGAAGGCCGTGTCCAGCAGGTCTACCGTGTGATCCGTCCGACGTCCGTCTCGATCCCGAGTAACACCTCGATGTCCCGCGGCGGGGTTCCGTCGATCTCGAGAGAGCGCGCTCCCACCGGGACCGTGCCCAGCACGAAGCGTCCCTCCTCGTCCGTGTCCGCCCAGCGCACCAGATCGAACTCTGCGACGCGGAGCCGGACGCGAACGCCGGCGATGCCCTTGCCCAGGACGTCCACGACGTGTCCCGTCACCCCGCCGCACGTCGTGGCCACGATGCGTAGCCCGACGCCCGTACTCGGTGTCACTTCCGCACGCGCGACATGGTCAGGGCCTTCTACTTCGAGAACGGCGGTGTCGCCGAACACCGGAGACACGGTGAAGCTGCCGTCAGCGCTCGTACTCGTGCCAACCCTGAGCTCCGGCACCCGCACCCAGAGGCCCGGCAGCCCCCGCCCCTGCGGATCCTCGACGCGCCCGCGCACGGTCCAGCCGCGCACGGCGTGAATGACGACGTCGGTGGCCTCGGCCGCCCCGCTCGCGACGCGCGCGCCGGTCTGGCCGTCCTCGACGAGCCAGCGCGTCTGCGCGCCGAACGCGAAGATCTGCAGTGCGTCGGTCGGGACAGGGTCGAGCACGAAGCCGCCGTTCGCGTCGGTTCGCGCGGTTGCGGCGAAGCGCGGCCCCAACCGCCCGGCGATGCTGTCTACATTCAGGCTGTGGCCCTCGAGCGCACGGCCCTCCAGCAACCCGAACTCGTCCGTGGACACGGCGCCCACCGAGACGCCGGCGATCGGCCGATCCGCCTCGTCCAGAACGCGCCCGCTGACCCGCCGTCCCCGTTCGAGGATCAGGTGAAGCGCACACTCGAGGTCGGCGGGCGTGACCCACGCGTCTTGGCGGGCGTAGGCCGGGTGCGTGATCCGGATCTGCATGTGACTGCGCAGATGTGTCGGATCGAGGGCCCGAAACGCGAAGCGGCCGTCGGTGGCAGTCCGGGCGGGGACGCGGTAGATCGTCGGGGTGGCGAGCTCGATGTCGAGCGAAGCGCCCGCCACCGGCCGCCCCTGGGTATCTACTACCTGCCCTGCGACGGTGCGGAGCGCCGTCACGGGCCACAGCGGTACCTCGATCTCGACGCGGCCCTGGCCCTCTTGGAAGGGCAGTTGAGGACATGCGTCGAGGTAGCCCTCAGCCGCTACGGTCACGGCGCCTATCAGCCGGACCCCGCCGCTCAGGCCGCGCAGCCTGAACCGCCCGTCCGCGTCGGTCACGACGCGGTTCACTTCGCTCGTGGCGACGACAGCCCCGGGAACCGGGTCGCCGGTGACGACGTCCACGACACGGCCCACGGCCAGGGCACCGCGCTCGAGCCGGAAGGGAATCACACGCGGCGCATCTCCGACCGCGATCGCTTCACCGCGTGGCCGGCACCCGAGCATCTCGACGTGCAGGTAGTGCGATCCGGACGGAACCTGTGTGAAGTCCGCCTCGCCCGTTCGCTCGTCCACGGCCACCGTCGTGTTGAGGTCGAACTCGTCGGAATCCAGGCTCAGCAACGCGGTGCCGGGAACGCCTTCCAGGGCCCGGCCCTCTCCATTGAGTACCCGGACGACGACGGGTACGCCCTTCGGTGTCGGGCGTCGCGTGAGCGTGACGCGCAGGGAGCCGTAGGGCCGCTTGTCGTAGGTCTCGTAGAACGACGCGTGCTCGGGGTGGTGGACATCGAGCGCGACTCCGACGCCGGTCGTGTCGGGAAACTCGTCGATGCGAAAGCGACCCTCGTCGTCCGTCCGGAGTTGCGCCCACGGGAATCCGCGGGTGTACCCCTGGGTTCCCGTGTGGGCGGATTCCCTGAGCCCCACCTCCACGGACGCGCCGGGAATCGGCCGGCCCCGGCGGTCCATGACGATCCCGTCAATGGGCCGACTCGCCCGCAGCGTCAGCTTCAGCGGGGTGCTGGGACCGTTCCCCACATGGACGCTCCCCAGCCCGATCGACGCGTAGCCCGGCTTGGATGCCTGGATGTGGTGGTAAGCGGCCGCGAGCTCCGTCAGTCGAAACCGCCCGTCCTTGCCGCTGGTTGCGCGCGCCCCGTTCAGCCTCCCCTCGCGGTGGTCGAAGATCACCGGCCGCGGCCCGCGCCTGACGTTGCCGGCGCAGATCGCCACGCCGGACAGCGGAGCGCCGGCCGCATCCACCACGATGCCCTCGAGGGCGACGGCCCGGTCGAGGAGCACGGCCCCGACATCCGCCTCGGTCTGGGCACTGCGGAACGCGACGATGGGCAATTCGGCGTAGGCGTGGTCCGGGTGGTGGAACACGAGCGCGTACACGCCCTCGAGGGGCAGATGATCGCACACGAACGCGCCGTCCGGTCCGCTGACGTAGCGGTTCTCGAACGGCGTGAACCCGAGATCCTCGTCCGTGGCGGACGAGAGCGTCAGGATGACACGCACGCCAGCAACTCCACGCCCGCCCGCGAGCGTGATGACGCGCCCGACGATGCGGCCCGGTCCCGCGGAATGGATCGCGAGTCTGCCCGGGACGACGGGCGGCGCAGCGCGATCCTCGGAAGCTGCCGCTCGCCCGCGCAGTGACGCCTTGTGACCCTCCGCCGTTCCTCCCTGGAGCCCGGCAATCGGGTCAGTCGCCTCGATTCGGGGCACGTCCTCGGCGCCTTCGAACAGCCCGAGGAGGCGCGTCGCTGCGAACAGCACGAGGAGGAGAGCTGCGGCCAGGGCCAGGTACGTCTTCACGGCGAAAGCCCCTCCGGTGACGAGGCCGGACGACAGGCTGGCGGTGGCGGCGGGCGACGACGGGAAGCGCGCGGCGAGCAGCGGGAGCAGCACGG
>JAUXCH010000082.1 GCA_030618975.1 Planctomycetia bacterium | reverse complement strand
GACACCGAGACGGGCTCGGCGTCGAGGAGGAAGCGCGCGAGGTCCACGAAGTGGATCCCGAGCTGCTGGAAGGCGCCGCCCCCCACCCGGGTCGCGTCACGCCGCCAGTCGCCTGCGGGCGGCGGGGTCTCGAGGTACAGGTCGTGCGCCGCCACCGCCTGGAAGACGACCGGGTCGCCGAGCCATCCGGCCCGGATCATGGACCGCACCTCGTGGTTCAGCGGCTTGCCCCGCTCGAACATGGTGACCCCGAGTCGCACGCCGGCGCGCGCGGCCGCCTCGATCATCCGCTCGGCCTCCTCGGGCGTGCGCGCCATCGGCTTCTGCACGAGGCAGGGCTTGCCTGCGGCGACGGCCGCGAGGACCTGGGGGAGGTGGTGGTGGTTGGGGCTGTTGACGATCACGAAGTCGACGTCGTCGGTCAGCAGCGACGCGAAACGCTGGTGGCGCCGTCCGATGGCGTAGCGCTCGCCGACGCGCTCGAGCGCCTCGGGATCCACGTCCTGGATCGCCGTCACCGAGAAGTCCGGACTCCGCCGGGCGGCGTCGAGCGTCAACGCCGCGATCCCGCCGCAGGCGGCCATCGCAGCCCGAAGGCGGGTTCGAACCATACGCAGATCCTACGTCGAACGGGGTCAGGTGATAAACCGCGCTTTTCGCGCCGCCGAACGGGGTCAGGTGCCGCAAAGCTGAAGAAACGGCCGCGCTTTTCGCGGCCCCGCGAGTCGGAACCACGAGTCGGTCTCACGCGAACTCGTACAGGCCGTCCCAGAGCGTGTCCATGATGCACAGGGCCTCGTCCACCTCCGCGTCGGTCTCGGCGAGCCGCCCCTCGCCCGCGCGAGCAAGCGCCTACGACTGCGTCACGCCTATCATGGGCCCATGCTGGATCCGGATCTGAAGGGCATCATCGCGGCGACGGTCCTGCCCCTCGAAGACGACCTGGGCATCGACACCCCGGCCCTCAGGCGCTACCTGAGGTGGCTTCTCGAAGAGGGCGTCCACGGCGTGGCCGTGAACGTGGACACCGGCGAAGGCCCCCATCTCACGCCCGAGGAGCGCCTGCACGTCGTAGCCACCGCGGCCGAGGTGACGGGCGGCCGGATCCCGGTGATCTCCGGGCTCGCGCCGGCCTCCACGCGCCAGGCCGCGGCCACGGCGCGCGACCTCGGCGCCGCCGGGGCCAGCGCCCTGCTCGTCTTCCCCTCCGCGGCGTTTCGCGGCACGCCCCTGCCCGCCGAGATCCCCACGGCCTACTACCGGGCCATCGGCGAGGAGGGGGGGCTGCCCCTCGTCCTCTTCCAGCTCCAGGAGGCGCTGGGCGGCGTCGAGTTCGAGGTCTCGGTGCTGAGGGAGATCGCTCGCCTCCCCCAGGTCGTGGCCGTGAAGGAGGCGACGTTTCGCCGGGAGGCGTTTTGCGAGACCGTCGAGGCCTTGGAGGACGTCGAGGTCTCGCTGCTCACCGGCAACGACAACTTCATCTACGACTCCCTCCGCCTGGGCGCGCGCGGCGCGCTGATCGGCTTCGGTACGCTCGCCACGCGCCTGCAAGTCGAGATGTGGGAGGCGCACGAGGCCGGCGACACCGATCTCGCGGCGGCGATCGGCGCCCGCATCCAGCGCCTCGCCGACGTCGTGTTCGCCCCCCCCGTACGCAACTACCGCGTGCGGCTCAAGGAGGCGCTCCGCCTCCTGGGCGTCATCCCCCGCGCGACGATCCGCCCGCCCCTGACGCCCGTGACCGCGGAGGACAGCGCGACGCTCCGCACGGCCCTCGTCGAGGCCGGCCTGCTCTGACGCCTCGTCTTCCCCCAGGACACCATAGCGCCATGACGATCCCGACCACCGTGGTGGGCAGCCATCCGGCACCGGACTGGCTCCTCGCCCACCCCACGGAGCAGGCGCTCCTCGACGCCACCGCCGTCGTGCTCCACATGCAGGAGCTCGCGGGGCTCGACCTCCTGACCGACGGCGAGCTCGGTCGCTTCGACCCCGACCATCCCGAGACGAACGGAATGATCGAGTCCTTCGTGCGGCCTCTAGCCGGCGTGCGCACCGCCATCACCCGCGCCGACGTCGCGGAGCTCCGCACGGATCCCGCGATGTCGTTTCGCACGCGCCCGAGCGCCGTCGTGGAGGGCGAGCTCGGCGAAGGCACGCTGGATCTTCCGGGGCAGTGCTCGCGCGCCCGCTTCCTCACGCGCGCCCCGCTGAAGTTCACGCTGACCGGCCCCCACATGCTCGCCAAGACCCTTCTCGACCACCACTACGGCTCGCCGGCCGAGCTGGCGCTGGAGCTGGCCGAGATCCTCGCGGCGCAGGTGGCGGACCTCGACGCCGACGTGGTGCAGGTGGACGAGGCGAACCTCCCCGGCCATCCCGAGGAGTGGGAATGGGCGCTCGCCGCCATGAACCGGGTGCTGGGCGCGGTCGAGACCACGCCTGCCGTCCATCTCTGCTTCGGCAACTACGGCGGCCAGACGATCCAGCAGGGAACCTGGGCGCGCCTGCTCGACTACCTCGGAGGTCTCGCCGCCGACCACGTGCTGCTCGAGATGACCCGGCGGCCTCCCGAGGACCTCCGACGTCTGGCAGAGATCCCGCCCCCGATCCGCTTCGGGGTGAGCGTGATCGACGTGAAGACGACGGCGGTGGAGAGCCCCGAGACGATCGCGCGGCGGATCGAGGACGCCGCAGACCTCCTCGGCGCGGAGCGCATCGCTTGCGTGAACCCGGACTGCGGCTTCTGGATGCTCCCCCGCACCGTCGCGGACGCGAAGATCCGCGCCCTGGTCCAGGGCCGTGATCTCTACGAGGGCCGTGGTCTCTACGAAGGCCGCGGGCACGCCTGAGGCTGGGTGGGCGATCAGGAGCCACGAGGCAGGCCTTCGAGGTCGGGTCGTCCGCGACGGACGGGTCGGCCGTCCAGGCACGGGATCGACGGGATCGAGAAACGAGAAGCGGTGGAAGTCCGTGTCGCGCGTTGCGATGCGGCGCACGCCATGTTCCCGCATGAGGATCGCCGTATGGGCATCGTGGAGGATGTTGCCCGCGAGACGGGGCATCTCCTCGAAGACGGCGCCGAGGATCTCGGGGCCTGGAGCAGCGCGTAGAGCGTCGACGAAGCGCCACGCATCCCCAACCTGCCACGGAACCGTCAGCACACGGGGGTGCGTGATGACGCGCGTGAACTCGTAGCTGATGCTCCACGTCAGGAACCAGGCGTCGACCTCAATCCCCTCCGGACCGGCTGCGTGACGGGCTCGGTGAGCTCGGGACACGACAGCTGCCGTTGAAGTCCGCGCGCGCCATCTCCGCCTCTCCCGCGGGTCAGATGATCCCCAGGAGCTGCGCCATCGGGCGGCCCGAGCCTACGTCCCCGCGGCGCCGGACTGCGCGGCCCTGGTTTTCGCATGGTGCTGGGCGAGGACGGCCATCAGCGACTCCGGTTGGCTGCTCTGGGCCGTGTTGAGGTAGACGAGTCCGTACCGCAGGCCGGGCATCTCATTGACCCACAGGATGTTCCCGTTCGCCGGATCGAGGGCGAACACACGGCCCTTCGCGGCGCAGAAGATGGTGTCATCCTCGAACAGGATGGAGACGAGCTGGTATACAGGCCCGCATAACTAACAGGACATAAACTCACTCGTCGTGTAGGCTTGGTCAGGTCAGATCTGGAGATCAGCCATGCGTGCCCGGGTCCTGAAGCTGCATCCGATGACCGTGCGGAAGCTACTGCGCCTCAAGAAGGAGGCCGAGGCAGATGGAGCCATCCGTGTGGCCCGCCGGATTCATGCCGTGCTCTTGAACCACGACGGCCACACGAGTGGACGGATTGCGGATCTGCTCAAGTCCCCGCGTTCGCGGGTCTCGGAGTGGTTGAGGAACTACGAGGACTTCGGCGAGGACGGACTCCTGGAGGGTCATCGCCCGGGGCGTCCCCCGGCCCTCGACTCCGCGCAGAAGCAGGCCCTGGCCGACATTGTCGAGAGTGGGGCCATCGCCTATGGCTACCTCTCCGGTGTGTGGACGGCCCCCATGATCACGCGGGTGATCGAGGAGGAGTTCGGTGTGGCCTACCACCCGGGCCACGTAGGGAAGTTGCTGCACAAGATCGGCTTCTCGGTGCAACGGCCGAAGCGGAAGCTGATGCGGGCCAACCCCAAGGCGCAGGACCGCTGGCATCGCCACACGTATCCGAACCTAAAAAAAACTCCGCAGCGAAGGGAGCGGCGCTGATCCACGCGGACGAAGCGAGTTTCCGGCAGGACTCGACACTGCACCAGACCTGGGCGTACCGTGGTTGTCAGCCCGAGGTACCGGTGACGGGGCAACGTCACAGCATCAAGATCTTCGGTTGCGTCGATGTCCTCACGGCACGGTTCTACTACCGTCGTCGGGACACCGTCTTCAACGCGCTCACCTATCTCGCTTTCCTTGAGCAGGTGGCCCGCCACTACTACCCCCAGCCCGTGATCTGGATCCAGGACAATGCCTCGTATCACAAGGATGGCCGCGTACTGGAGTGGTTCGAAGAGAACCGGGACTGGTGGACCGTGGTGAACCTCCCGCCCTACTCGCCAGAGTTCAACGCAGCGGAGCCACTCTGGCACCATGTCCGGATGACGGGGACCCACAACCGCTACTTCACCAGCGCAGTCGAGTTGGTCCAGACGCTCGTGCGTGTGTTTCGCAGCATGCAGCAGCGGCCAGCGCAGATCCGCGGCTACCTGCAGCCCTTCGTTTAGGCCTTATGTCCCGTTATTTATGCGTGCCTGTATAGCTGGACTTCGGCAGCGCCGTCTGCCAGACCGTCGCCCCGCTCTGCTTGTCGATGGCGACGACGTTCCCGTACGTGCCCGCGAAGAGAAGGTGGTCGTACTTGCGGTCCGCATCCGGGTTCGCATTCGGGTTCGTGCTGGCACTCATGAGCGGAACTCCGGGGCGTCGATCCTCCCATGCTAGCGGACGGATCCTCCGGCAGGAGAGGCATCGGATCGCAGTGGGTCCCAAGCTTCGACGCGCTGCCGCCTACCGGGACCAGATGTGGATCACGGCCGTCTCGCCGACGCGGTGGAGGTCGGTGGAACCCTCCTCGTCCAGCGCGAACCGGGCGTGGGCGTCGGCCGTGTGGAGGACGTCGAACTTGTGGCCCCACTCGTCCGACCGCTCTCCCATGATGTCTCTCCGCACCTCGAGGTCGCGCGTGTCGAGACCCAGGAGTGCGGAGCTCGAACGGGAGAGCCACGGTCGGGATCGACCTCCCACGTCGCCCGGCCGCACGACGATCACCTCCCCGTCCACGTACGTCCCGACCACGGGCCGCACGAGGGCCGCCCCCTGGGCAATCGACACCTCCATGCTCTCGAGGAACCGTCGCCAGGTGCCGCGCAGGAGGAGGAGATGCGTCCGGCCCGCCATGCCTGCGACGAGCGTGCCCGTGCGCTCGAGCCCCTCGCCCTGCTCGGCGGCGCGGAGGAGCACGTCGGTCGCGACTGCGCCGGTGAGGGGGTCGAAGAAGGCCGCAGCCGCCAGCTCGCTCCAGGGCAGGCGGTAGGCCAGGCGTGTGACGCGACCGTGGGTATCGGCGCGCGCCAGGATGCCCTGAGCCCGCTCGCGCGCGGCCGCCGAACCCGCGATCGCCACCACGACAGGCGAGAGCCCGACGACCTGCACCCCCGTCTCCTCGAGAGCCGCGAGCAGGGAGGAGACGATCTCCTTGCGGCGCTCGTCCGACGCAGGGCCGTACTCCTCGTCGTACCCGCCCGGGCGCGGCATCTCGCCGGGCAGGACACCCACGCCGAGGGTAGAGAACGCGTCGACCGCATCGGGGTGGCCGACGAGTGCGGCGAGATCGACGAGCGCGAACGGCAGGTCGTCGCTCGGGGTGAGATCCAGGAGGGAGACGACGACCGCGAGCAGGCCGGGCTCGAACGGGTGATCCACGAGGATCACGTCGCTCGTCCCCGCGGCAAGTCGGAGATCCGTGGTGAGGGAGAGGAACGGGACCTCGGGGAGATCGATGGATCCCGTCGCGACTTGCACCTCACGGATCTCGCCGGGCGCGCGCGAGAGCCCCAGCGAGAGGGTCACGAGCGCCTCCGTGCCGGACACGGGACGGCAGGAGACGAACACCCTGCGGCCCGTGCGGAGGAGCGCGGTCCGCGGCTCGGTGATGGAGGCGTCCTGCGCGACCGGTGCGTCGTGAGAGCACACGAAGGAACGCTCGGTGAGGCTCTCGCGGAGCCCCCCCTCGCCGCGGCGGAGATCGAAGCGGCCTGTCCAGAGCAGACGTGCGGTGCCGGCCTCGAGCCCCTTCCCGATGTCCGCGGCACGGAGGTCCTCGGGACGACCCCGCGGCGACAGCGCCACGAGCTGGACGGCCACCCTCGAACGTCCCGTGAGGAAGCGGTCGATCGCGGCGACGCGCCGGCGCGCGAGATCCACGGCTTCCTCGAGTCCGGACACGAGGAGAACGTCGTTGCCCTCTTCGATCGCTCCGCCGGCCGCGCGTACCTCGTCGGCGAGAAGGTCCACGATGCCATCACCGGTCTCACCCCAGGGGGTATCGTCCGGCGCCTGGCTCTCGGCTGCCCCGGTTCGCTGGTGGAGACGCACCATGTCGGGCGTACCGAAGACGGGGGGACTCGTCGGCGCAAGCGTCCAATCCGGAATCGGGATGGGCACGCCCATCGACGGCTCCGCTCGGGCGGGCAGCAGAGCGCCGAGTACGACCAGGACGGCGACGACTACGTTCTTCACTTTCCACCTCCTGCGGAGACGATTCGCGCCGAGACTTCATAGGGGAGCGACAGGTCGGGGCTGCGATACTCGAGCCGATCCTCGTGGTCGAGATAGAGGACGCGTCCGGTAGCCCTGCGGCGCAGGCAGAGCAGCGTCAGTTCGTTCTCAGGCCGGTCCGGCTCGACGTCCACCTTCAGGCGGTAGGGTTCGAAGGACGGGCGCGAGCGGATCCTGACGTCCACACGCGCGTGCTCGCGTCTCGTAGGCTCGATCCTCAGGACGATGCCGTCCTTCCCGGTGGTGAACGCCGTGGAGACCTGTCCCGTCGCGTGGCTCGACGTGCAGATCGTGAAGTCCGTCGGGAGGAGCCAGTCGGCTCCGGCGTCGAGCAGGCCTCCGGCGCCCTGTCCGGAGAGGAAGCCCGACGTTCCCGCGCTCTCGGATCGGAACGCGACCTGCAGGTGGGGACCGGGCTCGACGTCCACGTCCTCCCGGTCGATCACGAGGGCGAGCCCTGCGCCGTGGGCCAGGCGACCGCCGCCCCCGAGTGGGAAGGCCCGGATGTCGATCCGGAGCCGGGGACTGCGCAGGATGCGGACCGGCCCGTCCCCGGGATCGAAGGGTCCGAGATCCTCCGGCGCACCCCGGATCTCCCCGCGGATATCGAGCAGGAGCACGCCGTCCGCACGCCGTGCCCGGAGGGCGAGCGACGACCCTTCCCGGATCCCGTACTCGCCACCCTCGGCCCGGCCCGGCACCGGGTAGCGCGCTCTCATGCCGCACCAGCCCTCGGAGGTCCACCTCCGCACGAACGGGTAGTGCGTCTGGAGCTCGAACCAGGATTCGACGCCCGGACGAACGGGCACGGGCTCGCCCGAGATCCTGAGACGCACGGGTGCCGAACCCGCCGACGACGCCGCAGCCGAAGCCTCCTTCAGGAGGCATCCCCCGCCACCCACGGGAAGCGCCCCTTCGATCTCCCGATTCCCCACGTGCACGGCGGTGCGACCCGTCTCGGTGAGAGGTGGATCGACGTGGAATCGGAGCCGAACCCCGCCCGGCAGGCGCTCCTCCCCGGTGGGCAGGGCACCGCGGCAGGCGAGGATCCGCTCCCGGACGAGAGGCACCTCGAAGGGATCCCGGGCATACCCGCGATAGCCGTCCTGGATGCGGCGGAGCTCGTAGGTCCGGCGCTCGACATCGAGGACCTCGCGGCCGACGACATCGAAATCCACGGTGCCGTCCACGCAGGCCCACCCCGCACCTTTCAGGCCGCGACAGGCCCAGGCCGTCTTGGGCACCGCCAACACGCAGTGATTGCAGCCCGACTCGACCTCCGTCCCACCCCGCCCCGTACCGACCGTTCCCGAGAAGAAGCGAAACGCCGTGCCGGGAGAAGCGGGCAGGGACAGGCGCCCCCAGCCCTTGCGGGCCACGTCGATGCGACTGCGCGTCCCTCGGAGCACGGCCCCCGCGGTGAGGAGCAGCTCCAGGTTCCCTCTCGCCGCCGGTGCGACCGCCCCGAACCTCATTCCGCAGGGGCCCCGCTCCCAGCTCTCTTCGCCGACGCCGGCGGCTTCGGCGAACGCGTCCCACGCATCGACGAAGGGCGCCCCGTCCTCCGCCTCCCCTCCGTAGCCGTCGACGCCGAGCAACCGAGCCGCGGGCCGCGCCTCGGTGGCGCTCAGGTGCCCGGCGAGCACGGCCACGTACCCGTTCCCCAGGTCCGTCACGGCACCCACGTCGGGACGCCGGCCCGTCACGGAGAGCAGGACGAGTCGTCCCGAGCCGTCCTCCTCGACACGCAAGATCGCCGCCGCCTCTCCCGGGACGAGTCGCACCGTGCCCTGGGCCAGAAGTGCGGGCACCGAGACGGTGTCCAGGGAACCTCCGAGCGACGGTCTCGTCTCGCGTACCGGCGCGTCGGCGAGCGTGACCTGGTAGCGCACCGTCACGCCCTGCACGGCGGCTCGGAGCCCGACCCGGGCCCGGAGTCGGAGGCCTCCACGCAGGAAAGACACCCGCGGGAACGAGACCACGGCCCCGATGGAACTCTCGATCTGGCGACGGAGAACGGCATTCCTCCGCTCGAGGTCCCTGGCAAGCAGGTCGGCCTCGGCCGGGCCGCTGGCGCGCACCGCGTGCAGCAGGACGAGAGAGCCTTCCCGGACGTGTGCCCCAATGGTGGCGGCTTCCACCGGGCCGAGCACGGCGGAGGTCCTGGTGCCCACGCCCTCCAGTGCAGCCGGGAGGCGACGAAATCGATAGGCCGTGGCGTGGACGCGGAAGGGCGACTGGCGGATGCGCCGGACCAGCTTCTCGGCCGCCGCCGCGGGGCCCTCCGGGAGCCAATGACGGTCCGGAGCCCTGTCCTGGGGGGGCTCTCGCCAGTCGTCCATCTCCACGAAGACCGCTTCTTCGATGGTCACGGGTTCTGCCGGCGGGTCCCACGCACGGGCCCTGGGCGCGAGCACTGCCAGGAACAGGACGAAGGGAATCGCGCCCCTCTTCACCGCGCTTCCCTCCACGCACGGATCTCGTCAGGTCGGCAGAGGCGGCTCGTACGGGTGATCGTCGGTGCCCAGCTACTCCCGGGCAGTCGATCGCGCCTGACGATGCCCTGCTTCGAGACGACGATCGGGATCACGCGCGGCTGGACGGTCGCCGGCGCCGCCAGGATCTCGGTGACCCGAGGCTGCCGATCGCCTTCGAAGGAGACCGTGAGGGTCCGGCCCGTGAACAGCTCAGCGAGGGTCGGTCCGGCCTGCACCGCGGACGTGGAGATCGCCGACTCCAGGCTCCGGACCACCGGGTCGAGGCGCCCGGCCACGAAGACGAGGCGCGCAGGTGGGGCGAGCGGGAGGTCGAGTCGAAATCCCGTGTCCGACACGAGCGCAAGCCGGAGGGGCGCGCGTCGGTCACTCCACGCGTCGCGCCACCTCTCGGCCACGGCCTCGAGCGCTTTCTCCTCTCCTTCCAGCACTACGAGGCCCGGCGGGACGTCGTGGCGTCGGACTCCGTCGATGGGTCCCGGCATCCACGTCGGCGGGTCGTCAAGAGGCGCAAGCGCTGTCGCATCCTCCCTGTCGTCTCGCGATGCGAGCCCCGGCTCGGGGAGCGGACCGTCATCGAAGAGGGGCACCTGACCGTCGAGGGAGAAGACACGCGTGCCGGGGGGCGGTGGAGTGGAAGGCAACGGTGTCACGCGGTACGTGATCGTGAGGTCGCCGCAGCGAATCGTCTCGCTCTTCCGTGGAGCGGCCGGCACCTCGACGACCAGGGAGGAGAACGCGAGGGCGGGGGCGACCAGCGTCAACCGCTCCGCCTCGAAGCGGACCTCGCCCGCCACCCTCGAGACGTGCACCGCGAGTCGGAGCACGTAGCCGCTTCCGGTACGGACCGCGGAGGCGACCAACCGGGGACCTACCTGCACGCACATCATCTCGGCGCACGCACTCACCGCCTCGAGCTGGAGTCCCGCCGGGTAGTCTCGGCTCTCCCGCGCGTCGACCACGAGCAGGGAGCCGAGGGGCGCCTCGCCCGACAGCGCGATCAGCGTCTTCACTGGACCTCGGCGCACTTCGATCTCGATGCGCACGCGCCGACCAAACCCCGCGCGAACGGCCCCGAGGAGCCGTGCGAGCCGGGCCCGGTCCCGCTCGGCGCCGGGGAGGACGACCCGGCCGGCCCCCGCGTAGGAGGCGCCCGCCAGGCCACGGAGCAACGCGCCCACGTCGGGGTAGGCCGGGCCTCCGGGCTCGGGCCGCGCGTCTTGCCCGCGGCGGTCGAGACGCGCGCTCTCCAGGTCGTGATCCCACCCCCCGACACACTGCGACGCGGACGCCCACACGGGCAGGAGGACGGGCGCGATGGGAAGAACGGCAAGCTGCGCCCCGTCGGCGAGGAGGAACGGAAGAAGTATCTCGTCCTCCTCGGCAGCCCCCGCCGGTGCCGGCAGGAGGACGAGGACCAGGAGCAGACAGGCTGCCGCAACCGGCATCCCGAATGTCTTCGCCCGCCGTGTTCGCGTCACGGGTGCCTCCGCAGCCACCTTACCAAACGCGCCGGCAGCCCGGCCGCACGCACTTCGTATGCCCGCCTCTCGATCGGCGCGGAGTGCATCGCCTGCGTGCACCCGGACTGCGGCTTCTGGATGCATCCCCGCACCGTCGCGGACGCGAAGATCCGCGCCCGGGCCCAGGGCCGCGGGCACGCCTGAGGCGGGGTATGGTCGGTCTTCGGAGGTGCCGTCGATGGATGTCCTGATCATGCTCGCCTCGGCGGCGGCGATCATCTTGCTGGTCAAGTTTGGCCTCTTGAAAGGCATCGACAACATCGCCAACGCGATGAACTGGAGTGCGAAAGCCCGCGGTCAGGCCACGGGGTACGCCACGTCGGTTCCCGAGCTCGTCTGTCTCGTGTCCGCTGGACTCGCCGGCGTCTGGGAAGCCGGGCTCTGGAACATCGCCAGCTCGAACATCAT
>JAUXCH010000138.1 GCA_030618975.1 Planctomycetia bacterium | reverse complement strand
GGCCTGGAGGAATCCGACGACGTCGTTGCCGGCCGGACACCACGCGTTGCAGGGGGCGAGATTTTCGACGTAGCACGGCTCCTGCGTGCCCCACGCACCGGTCTTCAGGCCCGTGGGCCCGCTGTCGACGTGTTCGACGACGGGCAGGACGTCCGGCAGCGTCGACGGGAGGGTCACGGGATCGGCCGGTCCCGCCTCGATCTCGACGTCGCGGACGGCGACCGTCTCCCACGCCTCGCTCGCGGCTTCGAAGTTGCTGAGGAGCCCCAGGTCCCGGTAGGCCTCCTTCAGGATCTCCAGCGAGAGGCCGTGCACGCGGGCGAAGGCGCCGGCGATCGTCGTGTTGACGATCACGACCGACCGCGTGCCGATGCGGTGCTTACGGGCAATGGCCGTGGCGTCGATGACGGCGAGCCGAAACATCGGGTACTGCCCGGCGAGTGCCTGGAGGGGTTCCGGCGTGTTGAGGAGGAGCGTGCCGCCGGGGGCGAGGCCCGCCACGGTGTCCGGGCCCAGGAGCGTGGGGTCCAGGACCACGAGGTGGTCCGGCCGGTAGACCTTGTTGCGATTCGTGATCGGTTGGTCGGCGACGCGGGTGTACGCACGTACGGGGGCGCCCGAGCGCTCGCCGGCGTAGTCGCCGAAGGTCTGGACGTAGCGGCCCAGGCGGCCGTAGGCGGCGGCCAGGATCTTGGCGCAGGTCACGCCGCCCTGTCCACCCCGGCCGTGCAGACGCAGCTCGATTGCAGGACTCACCCGCGCAGCCTACTCGTTGCAACCTTGTTGCGTCCACGTCCGCGACAGCGCTTCCGAGGCGAATGCCCCACCTCGCGTTGACATTGACTCGCAAGTGCAGGTCGTCCGGTCGGCGGTCACGTGCGAGACTGGCGCCGTGAGCGAAGCAACCGACATCGCGGTGGTGGGGGCGGGTGCCGCGGGCCTCATGGCCGCCCTCCAGGCTGGGCGGGCCGGGGGCGGACGCGTCGTCGCCCTCGACGGCGCAGCGCGGCTCGGCGCGAAGATCCGGATCTCGGGCGGCGGACGCTGCAACGTCACGCACGACGTGGTGACGGAAGCCGACTTCCACGGCGCGACGCCCCCCGCGATCCGCAAGGTCCTCCGGCAGTTCGACGTGGCGGACACCGTCGCCTTCTTCGAGGCCGAGGGCGTCGAGTTGAAGCGCGAGGAGGCGGGCAAGTTGTTCCCCGTGACGGAGCGAGCCGGGACGGTCCTCGACGCGCTCGTCGAGGCCGCCGAGGACGCGGGCGTCGAGTTGCGTCACCCGTACCGCGTGGAGCGGATCACGCCAACGACCGGCGGTTTCGTGCTCGCAGGCCCGGAAGGCCGCCTCGAGGCGCGCCGGGTGATCCTCGCGACGGGTGGGCGGAGCGTGCCGACCACCGGGTCGGACGGGGCGGGCTACGAGATCGCACGGAGCCTCGGCCATACCCTGACGGAGCCGATCGTGCCGGCCCTCGTGCCGCTCCGGCTCCCGGAGGGTCACCCGCTCACCGCCCTCAGCGGGATCTCCGCGCCCGTCGTGCTCGAGGTGCGCGCGGGCTCGGGGAAGCGGCTCACCTCGGTGGAGGGTGCGATGCTCCTCACGCACTTCGGCCTGTCGGGTCCCGCCGTGCTCGACGTGAGTCGCCACTGGATCCTGGCGCATGCGGGGGACGAGGGGACCCGGCTCCACGTCTGCTGGCTGCCCGGCGAGGACGAGCCGAGCGTCGACGCGCGGCTGCGGACGCTGGGAGGGATGCAGGTGCTCTTCTGGATGCGCGAGCGCTTTCCGTCCCGTCTCGCCAGCGTGCTGCTGGAGCTGGCCGGCGTCGACCCCCAGGTGCGCGGCGACGCCCTGACGCGCACGGCGCGCCGCTCCCTCGTGTCGACGCTGGCCGCGATGGCCCTACCCGTGCTCGGCTCGCGGGGGTGGGCGTACGCCGAGGTGACGGCGGGCGGCGTGCCGCTCCGGGAGACCCGCCTCGAAACCCTGGCGTCGCGGGTCTGCCCGGGCCTCCATCTCTGCGGGGAGGTCCTCGACGTGGACGGGCGCATCGGCGGCTTCAACTTCCAGTGGGCCTGGGCCAGCGGCACGAGCGCGGGGCGCGCGGCCGCACGGGGCCGGGCTCGGCCCGCGTCTCGGTAGGGTTGGATCCCGCAAGGGGCGACCGCGCGCACGCCTGGTCCGGCAGGAGGTCCGACGGGCGACGCGGGAGCCCGGGCATCCCTTGCGTCGGGGGCAGGATCCTGCAGGGAGCCTTGCCCTGCGGCGCACGTAGGGAGGCGGCGAACGTTCGCCTCCCCCCTAGAGGGAGGGCGGCGGACGTTCGCCTCCCCTATAGAGGGGATGCGGCAGACGTTCGCCTCCCCTATAGAGGGGATGCGGCAGACGTTCGCCTCCCCCTTGGAGGGGGCGGCGGATGTTCGCCTCCCCCCTCCAAGGGGGAGGTGCTGCCGACGCCCCGGCGCCCGCGACGATGTGACGGTCCCTCAGGACCTCGTCCTCGCAGCCGACGTCTCCATCGGGCAGCGTGGGGGTACCTCCCCGACCGGACGGGTCCGGCCCCTGCGTTCGTCCACGGGCGTTTCGTATCGCACGGCCTGAGCGCTCGAGGCGCGCCGGGTGTCCCCGTGCCTTCAGGGGGACAGGCGTTGTCCCTTGCGGGGTGCCTGGCACGCAGTGCGTACGAGGGGCGGCGGGTGGACCCTGGCCACGAGGCGGGCTCAGCGGATCCGGATCCGTTCGATGGCGCGGGCAAGCGGCGCCAGGGACGGGGGCGCGACGCGGAGGGCTTCGAGGGCCTCGGCCTTCGCCGTCCTCGCCTCCTCGGCCCGGCCGTCGGCGGCGAGGGAGCGGACGAGGTGGGGCCAGAGGAAGTAGGCGTCGGGACGCTCGGCCAGCAGGGCGCGGTAGAGCGTGGCCGCCTCCTCGTTTCGATCGCTCGCCCGGTAGAGGCCCGCCAGGGTGGCGCGTTCTTCGAAGCCGGCCCGGCCCGCGGCTTCGCGTGCGGCGAGCGCTTCGAGCAGGATCTCCCACTCCTCCCGTTCCTGGAGGAAGTAGATCCACGCGGACCTCAGCGCCGCGGCCGCGCCGGGCGCGGCGTCCTCCAGCCGGGCAAGGGCCTGCTCGGGGGAGAGATCGGGTTCCGCCTCGACGGTCGCCCGCAGGGTCCAACGCGCGAGGGTCTTCGCGTCGTCCACGGGACGGAGGACGATCAGGCCGAGCCCCAGCACGTCCCGAGCGTTCCCCGCCTCCTCGGGAGTCCGGGCGCAAAGGAGCATCTGGCGGCCGCAGGCGAGGCGCGCGGGGGCGGACAGGGGATCCAGGTCCACGGCGCGCTCGAGGTGACGGAAGGCATCCTGTGGCCACACCTCGTCGAGCGCGAGCCCCTCGGCGGACGCGAGGGCCGTGGCGAGCACGACGTGGAGGTCGGCCCCGTCCTCCCCGCCGCGGAGCGCCGCGCGGAGGTAGGTGATCGCCGGTCGGTGGATGCCCGACGACGCGAAGGACCGACCGAGGCGGGCAAAGAGCGCCGCCTGCTCCGGCGTCGGGGCCTCGAGAGCCGCTACGGCGGCGAGGCTCTCGGGGGACGTCCCCAGCGGAGTACGTCCCTCCGGCTTCAAGGCGAGGACGTGGGCGTGCCAGTCCCGGTCGAGGGCTTCGCCCTCCCGGTAGCCGACGGACTTCAGGAAGCGCCGGTGCTCGCTATCGGTGGGCGCGCCGTCGCCGACGGTCCGCAGATGGTCGAGGAGAGGCGCCCACAGCTTCCCCTTCTCGTGCCGGCGGAGAAAATGAACCAGCGACCAACCCCACGCGTACTCGTCGCTGTGGAAGTCGGCGTAGGGGACGCTTCTCAGTGCGCGGTTCGTGAGCGCCGTGCCCGACTCCAGCCACCCGACGACCGAAACCAGGGCGGCGAGATGGGGTTCCGGTTCCTCGACGCCGGGCGTCCAGGTCTGGAAGTAGACCGCGGTTCCCTCCTCGAACCAGACCGGGAAGCGGATGCCCGTGGCGCGGGACAGGTGGTGGTTGAGGAGGTGCGTCGTCTCGTGGAGTGCGGTCGTCGGGTGCGACTCGCCGCGCGTCCCGTCGACGTCCCAGAGGTAGACGACGCCTCGACCGGGGTCGTAGAAGCCGGCGACGCCTTCGGCGAATCCCTTGCCCTTCGCGGCGGCGATGCCCGGTGCGACGGCGTCCTGCACGCGCTTGAAGTCGTCGCGGGCGCGAAACGCCTCCATGCGGAACGGAGCGGTTCGCTCCAGGCGCTCCCGGTCGAGGTGGTAGACGCCGATCATCCAGTCCACGAACGCGTCGAGGTGCGCGTGGTAGGTCTCGGCGCGACGCGCGCCGAGGTCGCTCTCGATGACCCACCAGCGCGACTTCGTCTCCCGGGGCTCGTCGGGTCGCACCGGGTCGGCGGGCACGGTCGGGCTGTCGGGTGCCGTCGGGCTGTCGGGTGCCGGCGTTCCCAGCAGACGATCGGCCGCCACGCTCAGGTCGCCGAACGCCGTCTCGAGGACGACCTCGCTCTTCGACCTCCGGATCTCGAGCCCCCTGAGCACACGACCGTCGGGCAGGCGCAACCGGGCCTCGGGCGCCGCGACGGCGGGCACGAACGTGGCTGCGAAAAGGGCGCCGCAGAGGGCCCATCCGAGCACGCGTCCGATCACTTGTCGGTGCCCTCTCCGAACACGGCGTCCGGAGGGGGTTCGTACCAGTCGGCGAAGACGACTTCGAACCGGCCCTCGTTCTGCTCGGCCAGGCTCCTCATGAAGCTGCCGAGCACCGTATCGGGTGCGACCTTTCGAACGTGACCGCGCCGCTCCTTCTCCGCCTCGTCGAGAGGGGGCTTCTTGTCTCCCTTCGGACCGTCGTGGGGGAACTTCCGCCCCCGCTCCACGAGGAGGGTGTGGATGGACACGCGCGCGTAGCGATTCTGTTGCCGCACCTGTTCGAGGATCTCGTTCGGTGTCTGGGGATCCCCGCGGTTCGGAAGCCCGTCCGAGAGCAGCACGACGCTGTCTACGTCGGGCAGGGCCAACGCCATCCTCAGGGAGTCGATGATGTTGGTCGGCCCGGTGGGTTTCGCGCGTTGCAGGAAGTCGATGACCTCCTCGGCGTTTCCGGCATTGGCGGGCACGAGACGCTTCTGCCAGGGACGCGGTTCGGCGTCGAACTCGATCACCCCGAAGAACGTGGTCGGCAGCGCGGCAGAGAGGAAGGCCGCGACCTCGTCGACCACCTGGTCGAACAGGCCGTAGTACATGCTCTCGCTCTTGTCGAGGACGAGGGCCACGCGATCGCTACGGATCCGCGTGCCGAAGAACCGGTTGTGTCCGAAGGCGTACTCGCGCTCTTTCGCGTGCTTGGGGCGCGATGCGCGCGGTAGGAAGCGGATCTCGCCCTTCTGCTTCCGGTACCACCTCGCCCATGCCTTCTGCGAGATGTCGTGGCTTTCGCCGGTCAGGGCCTCCAGGCTCTTCGCGGCGCCGGCCCGGACGCGCAGCCGCTTGTCGCCCAGGAGGTCGATCAGCGCGCCGACCGCGTCCACGTGGCGGTACGCGACGAGACCCTCCGCGAGGGCGAGCCGCACCTGCCACTCGCGCGCCTTGGCCCGGCGCAGGAGGTGAGCGGGTACGGGGGCCCCCGTGTCCTGGTGGGCCAGCGCGCGAAGCGCCATGGAGAGGATGCGCCACTCCTGCGAGGCGTCGACGACGGCCTCCAGGGCGACGCGCACGTCGGGTCCCTCCAGGGCGCGGTCGTAGACCTCGTCCACGGCGCCGAGTCGGAACTCGTCGTCCTCGGAAGCGAGGCGCCGGGCGAGTTCGGGCCACCGCGTCGAGCCACCGGAGCGCGGCGGCGTGACGCCTCCAGGAGCCGGCGTGGCGGTGCCGGGGGGTTCCGGCGCGCTCAGCGGCCCGTGTTCCTTCTGCCACTCCCGGAGATGGGCCGTCGCGTCGAGCCCTCGCTCGAGCAGCCCGGACAGGGTCTTCGAGAGCGCCGGTTCGAGGAGGTTCCAACGCTCCCGAGAGGCGGCATCCGCCTGCGGGCCGGGCTCGAGCGTGAGCACGAGGCGGAGCAGCGTCTGGACCCGTTCATCGTGACCTTCGCGACCGGGCTTCCAGGCGCCGAGGGCACGGACGGCGGCGGCTTGAAGACGCGGGTCCACCGCCTCGCGGGCGAGGGTCAGGAGGGGGAGGTGAGCGGCATCCGGTGCGAGCGTCCCGGCGGCCCGGATCGCGGCGAGCCCGGCAGCCGTCGCTGCGGCCTGGTCCGCGGTGGGGAGGAAGCGGCTCAACTCCTCCCAGGCGGCGTCCGGAGCCCGCAGGCCGCCCAGCGCGCGGATGGCGGCGACGCGCACGGCTTCCGCCTCGGCCGTCATTGCGACCCATCCCACCTCGGAGAGGATCTCGGCCCGCAGGTCCTCGTCGTCCTCCGCGTTGAACGCGGCGGGCAGCTGATCCAGGACGGCGACGACGGCAGGCGTGTCACCGGCGTCCTGCGCCGCGCCCAGCTTCTCGAGCAGCTCCGCGCCGTCCGCTCGTGCCGGCGCGCACAGCAGGAGGAGCAGGAGAAGCGGGTGCAGGGTCCGCGTTCCGAGGTCGTGTCGCCTGGCCACCGTGTCCACCGTGCCTCCCCTGTCGAGCGGGCATCGTAGCCGCGCGCAGGGAATCGCGAAAGGGCGCGACCCGTCTTGCCGGGCCGTGACTCGCGCGTGGGAGAGGCGAGGCGTAGGATCCCAGCGATGTACGCTTCCCGCCGCCGCATGGTGCTCGTCCACCTGCTCTTCTTCGTGTCCGGGGCGACGGCGCTCGTCTACGAGATCACGTGGATGGGGTGGCTCGGGCGCGTGTTCGGAAGCACGGCCCAGGCGGCGGCCGCGACGCTCGCGGCGTTCTTCCTCGGAGTCGGCCTCGGCGCCGCGGCCTTCGGACGCCTCGCTCCGCTCCTCCGACGTCCCCTGCGCACCTACGGCTGGCTCGAGCTCGGCGTGTGCGTGACCGGGGTGTTCGGCTGGGTGATGTTTCGCGACGGCACCGGGCTCTCCACCACGGCGACGGACGTCTTCGGCGCGGACCGGTTCCAGCTCGCGCTCGAACGGCTCGGCGTCGCGGTCTGCTGGATGGGTCCGGCCGCGTTCTGCCTCGGCGGCACGTTCCCGGTCCTGGGCGAGGCGGTCGTGAGGCGCCGCGAGGAGCTGGGGCGCCGCGGCGCCCTGCTCTACGCCGTGAACACGCTGGGTGCCGCGACGGGAGCATTCGTGGCGACCTTCGTGCTCCTTCCAGGCCTGGGCTACCGGCGTACCTACCTGGGCGCGACGGGCGTTGCGGGCGTCGTGGGCCTCGTGGCCTGGTGGGCCGGGCGACACCCTCGTCGGGAGCGCCCCACGCCGCCGAAACCGACGGCGGGACTCGGCCGGCCGGTCCTCGGGTGCCTGGCGTTCGCCTCGGGCCTGCTCGCGCTGGCGCTTCAGGTGCTGTGGACGCGCATGTTCGCGCAGGCCCTGCCGGGGTCCGTGTACGTGTTCGGGACCGTGGTCGTCGTGTTCCTGGTCGGCCTGGGCCTCGCCGGCGGGCTCGCCCACCTGCTGGCGCGGAGACGCGCCCCTGCAAGAACGACGCTGGGCGCGCTGCTGGCCCTCTCGGGCGTCCTGGTCGCCGCGACGATCCCGCTGTTCCTGCAGCAGACGAACGGTCTCCGACCGCCCGCGCCGGGGCAGGCGTTCGGCGCCTACCTCCAGGGGGTCGTGATCGACGCTGTCGTGCTCCTCCTGCCCGCCGTCGTCCTGCTCGGTGCCGTGTTCCCGTATCTGCTGAAGGCCGCGGAGCCGGGGGCGCGGAGCGCGGGCCGGGTCGTGGGCGGGCTCGCGGCGTCGAACACGCTGGGCGCCATCGCGGGCGCGCTCCTCGCGGGGTTCGTGCTGCTCGAAGTCGCCGGACTCTGGCTCTCCATCCGCCTGGTGGCCGTCGCCTACGCGCTGCTCGGGCTCGTCGTCGCCCCCGGGATTCGACCCCGCATCCTCCCCGCCGCGTCGGCGCTGCTCGTCGGCGCGTCGTTCCTGCTGTCCGCGCCCGTCGTCCGCGTGGACCCGGGCGAGACGTTGCTGGCGGTCTGGGAAGGGCCGTCGGGTACCGTCGCCGTGCTCGAAAAGGGCGGCGAGAAGAAGCTGGTGCTCGACAACGTGTTCACGCTCGGCGGGACGCACGACGCGCGGTGGGAAGCCATGCAGACGCACGTGCCGCTCTGCCTGCACGAGCATCCCCGTCAGCTGCTCTTCCTGGGGCTGGGTACCGGCATCACGGCCGCCGCGGCGCTCGAGCACCCCGTCGAGCGGGTGGTCGTGGCCGAGATCGTGCCGGAGGTGATCGAGGCGGCGCGCACCGGGTTCCGGGAGGAGACGGGCGGCCTGTTCACCGACGACCGAGTACGAATCGTACCCACCGACGCGCGGTGGCTCCTCCGCGCATCGAACGAGCACTACGACGTCGTCGTCGGCGACCTCTTCTTCCCGTGGGAGGCGGGCACGGCGCACCTCTTCACCCTCGAGCACTTCCGGGCCGTGAAGGCCAGGCTGGCGCCGGGAGGCCTCTTCGCGCAGTGGCTGCCCTGCTACCAGATGTCCGAAGAGGAGGTGCTGGGCGTGGCGAAGACCTTCACCGAGGTCTTCTCGACGGTCGAGGTGTGGCGCGGCGACTTCTTCGGCGACCGACCCTTGCTCGCCCTGGTGGGCAAGGCGACTCCGCGGCCGGTCGACAGGGACGGTCTCGTGAGGCGGGCGCAGAGCCTTGCCGGCGGCAGTGGCGACGACCTCGCGCGCGACGCGACAACCATTCCCTTCCACCTCTTCGCCGGCACGCTCCACCGCGGGAGCGAGGTGCTGGCGGGCGCGCGGATCCTCGAGGCGGACCTGCCCTGGCTCGCCTGGTCGGCGCCCCGCAGCGAGCGGGCGCACGAGGGCGAGGATCGTTCGGGGCTGATGGTGGGGGAGACCCTGCTGGCGTTCGAGGAGCGGATCCTCCCGCCGGACGCCGACCGGTTCGTCCGCGCCGGCCTCGTGATGCGACGCATGGGGGTGGCGCTCGGCGCGATGCGACGGAAGGAGCACGCGCGGGCGCTGCTCGACTACGTCCGCCTCGTCCCGGCCGACGTGAGGCCCGATCTCGAACGCTGGATCGAGTAGGGTACTCGAGTTTGGAGTCGCAGCATGACGCACATCTTCGCCTTCGAGGGCCACAGCGGGCACCCGGATGATTGGCCGAAGTTCTCGCATCACTTCGCCAAGGACTGGCACGACTGCTGGATCCGTCCGAACTTCACGTCCTTTACGTGGAACTACTACTCACAGCGCATGGCGGGCATTCACGCGGCCATGCGTCGTGCGCTGTCATCCGACAGTCGCCCGATCATGGTTCTGGGCTTCAGCAATGGAGGGCACGCAGCGATCATCTTCGCCAAGTGGATGGTCGTGAGGGACTTCGATGTGCGCCTGGCGGTCACATG
>JAUXCH010000510.1 GCA_030618975.1 Planctomycetia bacterium | reverse complement strand
TGCCGAGCGGGGGGTAGGCCTTCGCGACCTCCAGTCGGAGCTCCTTCTCCACGACGGCGTAGTCGGCTCTCAGCGCCGCGAGCCGAGGGTGGTGTCGGATCACCGTCTTCTGCAGCGTCTCGAGGGAGGGGATCTCGGTGGGAAGCGCCAGCAGTTCCGTCGCAAGGGGCGCGGTGCGCGAGGCGCACACGGTCGATCCCGTGCGGGCGCCCAGGTGGCCCCGGGCCACGGCGAGGTCCTCCTCGGTCTCCAGGAGCTCGGCTTGGATCTCCGCGGCTTCGAGGCCCAGGAGGTTGACGTCGAGCGCCGTGGCTTCACCGGCCAGGACCGCGTTCTCGGCGATCTCGGCCGACGTGCGGGCGGCCGCCGCCAGGTCCTCTCGCGCGCCCCTCAGGTCCCCCTGGAGGAGCACCTCCGCGAACTCGCCGCGAAGCGCCAGGTACTGCTCGCGCTCCGTCGCCGCGGCCTCCGTGAACGCCGCGTTCGCGCGCACGCGGTTCACGTCGTCCGTGAGGGCCGGTGTGTCGGTGAGGAGGACCGTCCACCCCAGCAGCGCTTCGACACCGAGCGTCGATCCGCTCAGGACGTCTCCTCCGCCCAGAAGCAGGGGGCCGATGCCGATGCTCGGGTTGGGATAGGGGGTCGCCGTGCAGGCGAAGCGGCGGGCGGCCTCCGCGTCGGCACGGGCCTTTCGGATCTCGGGGTTGTTCCGCCGCATGAGTGCGACGGCCTGCTCGAGATCCAGTGTCCCGGCGGGACACGTACCTCGCTCGGTGCGCACGCGGGCGAGCACCGCGTCGACGTGGATCGGGCGCGTAGGCACCTGCGGCTTCGTACACGAGGCGGACAGCAGCACCAGGGAGACGAGGATCGCGGTACGAACGCCTCTCCGGTTCCTGGACCGGGAGGTCGGATGACGGGTCATGAGGGCAAGGCTCCTCGGAGAGATCGACGACGGACGGACGACGGGGTGAACCGGGTCCGGTCGATCAGAGGAGCAGGCGTACGGACGCGAGCCGATCGGGCGGCCCGGTGTCGAAGGAGTCTACCCCCACGACCACGCATCCGTGCGGCGCGGGGGGTACGAGCACCACCGCCGAGAGAAGCGCCACGCGCGAAACCGCGGTGTCGAGCGAGGCGGTCGTGTGAACCCCGGGACGACGCGACGGCAGGAGCTGCAGGTCGTGGTCGCCGTGTCCGTGATCGTCCCCGTCGGGCGCGTCCGACGGCTCGCCGTGCTCTCCGCCGTGTTCTGCGGCGTGTTCTGCGGCGTGTTCTGCGGCGTGTTCTGCGACATGTTCGGCGACATGTTCGGCGACATGATCGTGGCCGCGGCAGTGGTGCTCGTGGCGACCCCACGCGTTCGGCTCGTGGCAGTGGTGCGCGCTCAGGTCCCAGAGCGGGAGGCACGCGTCCTGGCAGTCGCTGTGACACGTGAACCACGGCAGCTGGATCGCTGCGAAGGCCGCCAGGACGAGGAAGGTTCCAACCACACGCACGGCGGCAGTTTGCCGCAAGACGTGGGATGCGCAAGTGCGGCATGTCCGGCGCCGGTCGATTGCCGGCTCCTGGGAAGGCGCCCCGGGAAGGCCTTCGGCCTCCATATCCCAGACCCTGGCGGTATGACCGGCCGGCGGTACGGCTGTTCGTGGCTGCCCCTCCCGTCGCCCTCCGTGCCCCGTGCGTGGGCTGCCTGGCTCGCGGAGGCGGGAGCACGGAGACCCCGCCGACCCCGCCGACCCCGCCGACCCCGCCAGCCTCGCCGGCTTTGCCGGAGGGCGTCCTGCGGGCTCGACGCACGGCCCGTGCCGGCCCCCCTCGCCTGCCCCGACACCCGGCCGCCCCGACTGCCCGTGTCGGCACACTGTCGTGGACGGCGTCGTCCCCGGTCGTCGCGGCGCTTCTCGAGCTCGTCTGCGCCGGGGTCGTTCTCCCCCTCGTTCTCGTCCTCGTCCTCGCCGAGGTCGTCCATCCGTTCACGGGCCGGACCCGGGCGCTGAAGCGGTCAGACGGTAGCCAGCTCGAGAAGGCCGTCGCCGGCGTCGCACAGCTTCCCCTGCGCCACGAGCATGGCCCATACCTCGGCGGGGTACTGCTCCGGAGGGCGGATGCCGAGAATCGACGACTCGCGCCCCGCACTCAGCGGGTTCACGCCTGCGGTGGACTCGTCGTCGAGGCGCATCAGCTTCAGGCGCTTCTTGTAGGCCTTGAACGCGCGCCTGAGCACGGCCTTGTCCCACTCCGGTAGGGGAGCCCGTCCCGCGTCCCATGCCTCGAGACGCGTGCGAAGTCCCTCGACCTCGCGCTCCCAGACGGGCAGTGCGAGATCGGCGTCCTCCTCGGCCTCCGCCTCCTCCAGGAGGCGGTCCGCCTGGGACCACAGGCGGTCCCGCTCGGCCTCGTCCACGGTCGCGGCCAGGAGAGTGGCCAGCTCGCGGAGCCGGTGCGTGAGGAGCCAGGTCGGGGGCGCGTCGGTCATGCCGGACAGGGTACGCCCGCGGTGGGTGCTTCGGCTACTGCGTGTCCTGCCGGGCGAGCGCAGCCCGAACGGCTTCCCTCGGCTCGGCCTCGGACCGCACTTCCAGGAGGCGACGGGGGTCTTCCGGGGGGGGCGGAGACGATGACCGTCGGGTGGGCGGGCGGCTACACCCGTGGGCTCGCCCCCCCGTTCTCGAGCCATGCCTCGATCGTCGTGCGGCCGTCGGCGAGAAAGCTCGTCCGGCAGAAATCGTCGTAGACCCGCGGTCCGAGGGACCGGGCGGCCTCCAGGCACGCCTCGAGGTAGGGGGGACAGGGCAGCACGTCGTCCCGCCAGAGCGCTCCCTCGTAGAAGCGCCCGACACGTCGTTCGTACTCCGCCTCCGTCACGCAGCGGTTCAAGCGGTACTCCGCGTCGGTCCACTCGGCGCACAGGCGGCCGGTCGTCGCGGAGCCGTCCTCCTCCACGCACGCGACCTCGACCCACCGGTAGTGGTGCTCGCGTTCGAAGAGCGACAGGAAGTCGTCTTCGTCCACCGCGAAGGCGGTACCTAGAAACGACGCACCCGCCCGCTCCCGCGCCGCCAGCACGGCGACCTGTCGCTCGTCCCGGACCTCGTGCCGCGCCATCCAGGCGGGCGACACCTTGTTGAAGATCCGTACGTACCCGGGTACGCGGACGAGGCGGAAGCGCGCGAGCGACGGCGCGGTCCGCCGGGCCGAGGCCTCGGACAACAGCGAGCCGTAGCCGACGACCTGGATCGTGGGCATGTCTTCCTCCCGCGAGACGACCGAGCCTATCACGGCCTCGCGACGCGCCGTCCGCGACACGCTGCCCGCGACACGCTGCCCGCGACACGCTGCCCGCGACACGCTGCCCGCGACACGCTGCCCGCGAAGCGCCGTCCGCGACGCGCCGTCTGTGACGTGCCGTCCGCGACGCGCCGCTCGCGGTGGGCCCACGTCGAACCCGAGGTCGCACGCACGGGTGGGATCGGCGCGGCGCACGCGGTAGGATCCATCGCTCATGCGCAGAGGGACGTGGCCGCTGCTCGCCTTCCTTGCCGGCCTGCTCGTCGGAGGGGTGGGGGTCCACCTGTTGCGGGACGAGGATCCGTCGGTGTCCGCCGTGTCTGCCGTCTCCGGGTTGCCCGAGGTGCCCGAGGGGCCCGAGGTGTCCGGGCGCGAGGCGGGGGGAGAACGCAGCGTCCGTCCGGGTGCGGTTCCGGGCTCCCGTTCGCGGGGGGCAGCGCAGGGGGCCGGGGCGCAGGCGGACGGGTCTGGGGCGACCCTCGACGGGGGCGGCGTGACGGAGGAGGAGCGGGCGTTCCTGCGTAGCGCCCTCGCCGCGGAGCGCCTGCGCCGGCGGGAGGCGGTGATTCGTCCCGAGGACTCCGGTCTCGACGTGCTGCGCCGGCGCCTCGATCACGGGGCCGATCTCTCCCTGCTCGTCGCGGACCACGACGCGTTCGCGTCGCACGTCCGTTCCCCCGCGGGCGATGCGTTCGAGGTCGCGTCGACGGGCGACGTCACGCGCCTCACCCGGGACACGATCCCCGACGGAACGACTCTCCTCCGCTTCGGCCCCGGCACCTTCGAGGTGCCCGCGCTCACGGTCATGACCGCGCTCCGGGACCGGGAGCGCACCGTCCCGGCGCTCGAGATCCGTGGGGCGGGCATGGACGACACGGTGCTGATCGGCCTGGCCGACTGGCACGTCTCCGGCCGCGTCGAGCACCTCGTACTCCGCGACTTCACCTGGATCGGTGCCGAGGGCGGCGCGAGCATCATGCTCTCGGTGCACGCAGGCGTGGCCGCACGGGTCGAGAACGTGCGGGTGAAGGGGTGGCGGACAGCCGGACACGGCGCAGCCATCGGCATGAGCGGACCCTCCTACCTCGCGCTGAGCGATTGCGAGTTCCTGGGAGGTCGGCGGGGCGGGAACGAGGGCGGACAAGCC
>JAUXCH010000058.1 GCA_030618975.1 Planctomycetia bacterium | reverse complement strand
GGCCACGCCCACGGGATCAACATCCGCGGCGCCAGCCCGGTTCTCATGAACTGTCTGATCCAGGGGAACGGGAGCACCGGCCTCGGGAGCCACGTGACGTACCGGGATCAGGAGAGCCCGATGCCGGAACGCGACTTCCGGTGGGCGAACATCGAGCACCAGGCCTCGCCGGTGATCTACCGAAACATCGTCTTCCGGAACCTGGGGCTGGGCATCGGCTGCAACCACTTCTCCACCCCGTTCATCCTGGGCAACGAGGTTCTCGAGAACGACGACGCGGAGTTGGGTGCGGAGCCCTCGCCGGCCCTGGGCGTGAAGCACGGCGCTGCCCCCACCCTGATCGGCAACGTCGTACACGCCAACCCCGGGGGCGGGATCCAATGCAAGGTCGGGGCTCCCCAGGGCCGCCATCCCATCGACCGCCCGGCGCACCCCACCGTGAGGCTGTGCGTGGTCTTCGCCAACGGCGGAGCGCGGCCCGCCATCGGCTTCGACGGCGCCGGTTCCACCGAGACGCCCGTGCGCATCCTCGCGAACCGGGTCTTCGGTGCGCCCGCCGTGGGCATCGGCATCCAGCAGGGGACCGTCGCCGTGATCGAGGACAACCTGGTGTCGGGGAGTGGACAGCCGGGCATCACGGTGAACGGTTCCACCGCCCTGTCGCTCAACCGCAACCGCGTACGGGGATCGAATACGGTGGGGTTCGCCCTCATCGCGGGGTCGCGCATCCACGAGATGCTGGGCAACGCCGCGGACTCCAACACAGGGCCTCGCTTCCTGCTGCGCGGGAGCACCATCGGCAAGCCCTCGCCGCAGGACGCGGTCAGCACACCCGGTGAGAAGTAGCCGGGGGGGCGCGGCGTCCCATCGGTAGACTGACCCCCATGCGGTGTCGCTGGGTCTTCCCCGTCCTCTTCGTCCTCGTGTTCGTGGGGCGCAGTCCGGTCGAACCCGCTCGCGGCGACGACGCGCCGACCTGGAACGGGCGGGACTCGCTCCCCGAGGTCAAGGCCGCCGTCGAGGAGGTCCTGGGCGGCGACGCGGACGACGAGCGGCGGGCCGAGATCCACAGCTTCCTCGACGGTCTCGGCACCCTGCAGGAGGCCGACGCGAAGAAGTGGGCGAAGAGACTGCTCAAGAGGGTCAGGAAGCACGGACCGAAGATCTCGCGGAAGTCCGGCGAGATCTTCGAGCACGGCGGGCTGTCGGCGAAGATCTACACCGCCGGGAGGCCCAAGAAGAACGGGGCGCTCTTCATCGCCTTGCACGGCGGAGGCGAAGGCGCGGGCGACGGCAAGACCGCGACGCAGAAGTGGAGCCTCGTCCAGAGCAAGGCCTTCGTCCTCGCGCCGACCACGCCCAGGCTCGTGAGCTCGGCCTGGAACCAACCCGACATCGAGCAGTGGGTGCTGGCACTGATCGACGCGGCGAAGCGTTCGTTCCCCATCGAGACGAATCGAATCTACGTCGCCGGCCACTCCATGGGCGGCTACGGCACCTGGTCGCTCGGATGCCGGCACGCCGACCGGTTCGCCGCACTGGGCGCATGCGCCGGAGGGGTGTTCGTCGTCGCGGGCGGCGGAGACGTACGGATCGCCAGGGGACACGTCCCGAACCTGCTGAACACGCCGATCTGGTTCTTCAACAGCACCGACGATCCCCGCGTCTCGCCCGTCAGCTCCCAGGCGGCGAACCGGGAGCTCGTCCGTCTGAAGGCGGAGGGCTACGCCTACGAGTGGGTCTACGAGGAGTACGACGACATCGGACACGGGCTTCCGCCCAAGGGCCTGAAGCCGATCCTGGACTGGATGCTCGAGAAGAAGCGCGATCCCTACCCGAAGCACGTCGTCTGGGAGCCCTCACGGCCCCACAAGCGAAGCTTCTTCTGGCTCGGGCTGGAGCGCGACGTACGCATCGAGGGGCGGATCGAGGGGAACGAGGTGACGATCGACGCGGCGCGCGGCTCGCAGGTGACCGTCTTCCTGAGCCGGGAGCTGGTCGACGTCGAGAAGCCGGTCACCGTCCGTCTCAACGGGGAGGTGGTTCACGAAGGGGTCGTCCCGGCCCGGTTGTCGGTGCTGCTCGACACGATTGCCGAGGGCCAGGACCCCAAGCAGTACTACGACCGCTGCGTCACGGTGCCCTGACCCGGCGTCCTCGAGAGGCCGCACGGGTCCTCACGTCCGACGGGCAGTGGCGTGTTGGGGGGTGAAGCGGAAGGCCGAGGCCACGAGAAGGGATCCGAGGACGAACACGGGCGTGTATCCCACCGCCACGATCAGTGCACCTGCCACGATGGGGAAGATCGCCGTTGACAGGGACGTCGCGCCGACCAGACCCATGTGGAGTGCGCGATTCTCTGCCGTGGTGATCTCGATCAGGAGCCCCTGGAAGGCGATCTTCCGCGCGGAGAGCGCGGCGCCCATGAGGACGAATACGATCAGGTAGACGCCGATCGACGCGTGGATGAGGGTGAGCGCGAGCAGAGGGAGCACCGCGCCGCAGATCACGCATCCACGGATCACTCCGCGGAATCCGTGTCGCCTGACGACCCTCGCCCACAGGTAGTTCGACGCGATCATGCCGACGATGCTCGCCAGCAGGTACGTTCCCACCTGCTCGCCGGTGAGACCGTGTCGCTCCTTCGCGAGGGAGACGTAGAACGGCATCAGTGTCAGCCCGAAGCCGGTCAGGTTCACGAGAACGATGTACCGCCTCAGATCAGCGTCCGCCTTGAGGCGCGCCGGAAGGGATCGAAGCACCCGACCGAAGGTGAGTTCGACCTCGGGTCCGGCAACTTCCCTCTCCTCGAGCGCCCAGAAGCCGAGGGAGGCGACGAGAAGCAGGCCGGCAGCCGCCGAGAAGAGCCAGACGTAGTTCCACGGATAGGTCCAGCACGCGAGAACCTCGCGGGCGATCAGGGCCGAGATCAGGAATCCCACACTGGTGAGCACCTGGCGGACGAGGAAGAACCACGCTCGCCGCCCTTCCGGCAACGACTTGCCCAGCAGGTCCGTGTAGGAGATCCCCGCGAAGGTCCCGGCGATCGCGAAGACGAACATGACCAGCATCACGAGACCGCGTATTGCTCCGCCCGAGAGGGTCTCCTCCGTCGCGGCTTCGACCCTCCAGAGGAGGACGGCGACCAGGGCCAGGGCCAGAACGCGGAGGTTGATGCCGAGAAGGAGGAAGCCCTTCTTCCTCCGCTTGAGGTGGAGGTAGCTGGCGAAGAGCAACTGCCCGAGGATCGGCGTGCCGACCATGATCGCCGTGAGGATCCCCACCTCGAGGCTCGTGCCGCCTGCGTGGACGATCAAGGACGGGAGGATCGTGTTGAGATCGGTGAAGGTCGTGGCGAGTGCGAGGAACCACGCATGCCAGAAGAACGCGTAGGCGTTTCGAGCATGCCTGTGCATGGTTCTCCATGCTCCCTCCTCCTCTGCGCGTAGGGGAAGGAAATGCATTCTCTTGCGTGTACATGCGCGAATGCCGATCAGGTCGATCGGTCCTCCTTCGAACGTGGACTGCCAATCGCCCATGCTCTGAGCGGGCGGAGATCCGCGCCAGCGGGCGAGGTACCATGGCGATGCCAGACCTGGAAGGGCGCCGAGCCATGAGACCTGCACTCGCCTTGACTCTCTCCCTCCTGCTCCTGGGATCGTGCGGCGAGCCTGCCCAGCCCGCTTGGAGGACGATGAACTCGATTGGGAGGATCCGGACGCCGTACACGACCGACGCGCCTCACCAACCCGTGCGCGACGCCGAGGGTTCGTTCCGGCTCGAGTTGCGGCCCGAGTACGTGGCCGGGCTCGAGAGGCTGGACAGCTTCCGCTATGCGTACGTCCTCTGGGCTTTCGACCGGAGCGAAGGGAAGCCGGCCATGATCGTCCACCCGCCGTGGGCTCCCCCGGGCGTCCGGGTAGGCGTCTTCGCTTCCCGCTCGCCGTTACGTCCCAGCCCGATCGGACTCAGCATCGTCGAGATCCTGGAGATCGAAGGCAACGTCGTGCACGTTTCCAGCCTCGATGCCTTCGACGGCACGCCGATCTACGACATCAAGCCCTACATCCAGGATCTCGACACGCGCACGGATGCCGGCTTCGGCTGGGTTGACGAGCTTCCCGACAAGGAGCACCTCCGCCTGCACATTCAGGGCATCGCCCACTGAGTACGCATCTCGCGGTGGTGCGTGCTGCGGGTGCCTGCCCGTGACCGACTGACCCCGTCACGAAGAGGATGGACGGGAACCCGCCCAGGACGAGGACGTGATGACGCGAACACGCATCCGCACGCGGAGCACATGGCTCACGGTCGCCCTCGTCGTCGTGGCGGTCGTCTCGGTCCTCCTCGTCGTAGGTCGTGAGGAGGGGCCGGGAGGGGACGCCGGCGAGGTGGCTCGGCCCGCGCCCGTTCCGGACGCCGAGCCGGGCCCGATGCTCCAGGGCCGTGTCCCGGAGACGGGAGCCGGGGCGGGAGAAGGCTCCGCACGCGGCGAGGCCTGGGTGGTTCGAGGCACGGTGCTGCGCGACTTCACGTCGCCCGCGGCCGGCGTCTCGTTGCACGCGACGGCGTACCGCGGGTTCGAGGCGGAGGGAGATCCGGTTCTGAGCGCCACGCTCGAGACGGACGCGGAGGGTCGATTCGCGTGGCCGCTCACCGCCCCCGAGGAACCGCTGCTCCTCGTCGTCGAGATCGCGGCACCCGGAGCCCTGCACCGCCGGAGCACGCATCGGGCCCTGCCCGGTACCGAGCCGCCGCAGTCGTGGGTGCTCTACCTCCTCGAACAGGGGTGCCGGGTCACGGGTCGCGTGACCGACGAAGCGGGCTCTCCCCTGCCCGCGGGCCGGGTCTACCGTCTGTCCGGCGGCCCACCCACCCCGTGCGACGAAGACGGTTTCTACGAGATCGACGTGCACAGGGGGGGAGGCGGCGACGTGGGCCTCTCGGCCTCGGCGCCGGGGTACGCCTTCGCACGCGCCCGTGCCGACGTGCCCGAGGCCGGCGACGGCGCGACGCTCGACTTTCGCCTGTGCAAGGAGTTCGTCGTCTTCGGGCGCGTGACGGATCCGGAGGGGTTCGGAATCGAGGGCGCCGTCGTCAAGTCGTATTCGACCCTGTACTTCAACGAGGCGACGACCGGGGAGGGAGGCCGGTACCGTCTCGGAGGACTGGATCCGGGCCGCTCCAAGGACGGGATCTTCGCGCGCCATCCCTCCTTCACCGAAGCCCTCGCCTGGGTCGAGACGAAAGGCGACCGGGTCGAGCTGAATCTGCAGCTCGGGCACGGAGTCCGCGTCGCGGGGCAGGTGGTCGACGGCGAGGGCTCGACGCTGCCGGGCACCGAGCTCTTCATCGGCTTCAGCGCGAGTGCGTACAACCGTTTGAATGCCCTGGCGGAGGCGGAGGGCCGATTCGAGTTCCCGGTCGTTCCTCCCGGGGGGCACACCCTCGTTGCCGAGCGCGTGGGCTACGCCCCCCACATCGGTGGCGTGCAAGTCCCCGAGGCCCCGAACGGGCTCGACGAGCTGCGCATCGTGATGACCGCGGGGCGGACGCTCGAGGGACGCGTCACGGATCGCGCGGGCGAGCCGGTGCCGGCCGCCTCCCTCACCATGCGCTACCGGACCGTGCACGTGGGGCAGCGCGTGCTGACGGACGCGAACGGCAGGTTCCGGCTCCCCGACGCGCCCCGCGACGACGTGGAGCTTTCGGTGTACCACACCGCGTACGTTCGCCTGAAGCAGGTCGTGGCCGCGGGACCGGGCGAGGATCTCGTCCTCGTCCTGGACCGGGCGGCCGGACTCGCCGGGCGGGTCGTGGACGGGGAGACCGGGAGGCCGATTGCGTCGTTCCGGGTGCGGTTCGTGGCTCCGGAGCTCGTGGAGGGCGAGCAGCGGGGCTGGGGGTACTCCGCGGCGTGGATGGGTGAAGGCCGACGTTTCGCCGACGCGGACGGAACCTGGAGCACGGCGGGCGCAAGGCTCCAGGCGGGCACGGTCTACGGTGTGGAGGTGCAGGCGGACGGGTACACCGCCTTCACGGATCGGCACGTGGTCGCGGCTTCCGAACCCGACCCGGACGCATTCGTGATCCGGCTCTTCCCGGGCGCCGTGCTGACGGGCCTCGTCAGGGCACCGGGCACGAAGGCGCCGGTCGAGGACGTGGTCATCCAGCTGTTCGACGAGAAACGACCGCTTCGGCCCTACGACCCGGACGACGTGCACGGCCGGCTGACGGGACGAACGGACGCCCGGGGGGCGTTTCGCATCGCAGACGTTCCTCCGGGCGCCGTGCGCCTGGTCGCCCTGCATCCCGACCACCCGCCGCTGATCCACGGTCCCGTCGACGTCTCGGGCCGGGCGGTGGACCTCGGGGAGCTCGCGTTCGACCGGGGCGCGACGATCCGAGGCGCCGTGGCGGACGCCCACGGGCAGCCGGGAGGAGGCGCGACGGTCGAAGCCCGCCCCTTCGGCTACGCCCGCGGCGACCCGCAGCTCAGCGGGCGCGACTGGAAGACCACGACCGACGCCGAGGGGCGCTTCGAGCTGCGGGCGCTGCCCCCCGCGACGTACCGGGTGATGCACGTGATCCCGGGACGGTACGGTCACTCCGTCCCGCTCTACGCGGTGGAGGTCGAGGTCGAGGGCGGCGAGACGAAGGAGGTGCGCCTCGTGCCGGACGGATCGGCCACGCTACGAGGGCGCGTGGTGACGGAGGGGGACCTCCCGTCCAGGATGCGCGCCGTCCTCCGCTCGGGCCGGGACGCACAGGGGCGGCGCGTGGCACTCCCGGAACGATCCGTCCTGGTGGAAGACGGCGCGTTCACCTTTCCTCGCGTTCGTCCGGGCACCTACGTCCTCGAGTGCCGGTGGGAGGCCCAGGTACTGGGCGCTCTGCGGCCACGCGCCAGCACCTGGCAGGACGTCGTCCTCGAGGACGGGGAGAGCCGGGACCTGGAGGTGCGCGTCGGGCCATAGCGACCGGACTACGGGCCGGACAGCTCGATCTCGAACGTTTCGCCCGAGCGCACCTCGACGCGGACGGGCGGGCCACCCACCCAGGTGCGCGAGCCTCTCGTCTTCCCCGATCAGCGCGGCGGGGAAGCCGTCCAGGCGCTCCAGGCGGACGAGCCACACATTCTCCTGGCGGGCGTTCGTGACGCGGACGCGTACGGTGCCGGCGCGGCGTATGGGCACGCGGACGTCGGTCGTTCTCCCCGGCGAGGCGTCGAAGCGCACGGCCGTCCAGCCGAACCCCCGTGCGCGGACGAGGAGGAGGCCCGGGCCCGGCATGAACGGGTTCGTGACGCCCGACGCGGGATCCAGCGCGGCGAAGCCGGTGGCGTGTCATCGAAGATCGGGTCGGAGCCCTCCGGGGTGATGCCCGCGCGTGCGAATCGGTGGACGAGGAGCATCGGATGGTCCTCTCCGATCGATGAGGCCAGGAGGGGGCGGGGCACCTTTCTCCAGGCAAGGGCGGCCCGCTTGGAGCCGGGATCGATTCCGTACTTCTCGAGACCACCAGCCCTGCCCGACCGGACCGGTACGTGCCCACGGCGCCATCGTCCTCGTAGCGGGGCGGCGGCACGTCACGCCATGTCCGGACTCGGTATGGGTGCCCTTCAGACACCACGGTCCCAGTTCAGTCCCACCGCCTGTACGAGCGTCCGTAGGCCAGGTGGTAGAGCGTCAGTTTCCCAAGCTGAATGTCGTCGGTTCGAATCCGATCGGGCACTCCACTTCTCCTTGCCGCTCGATGCACTCCTTTGCCTCTGGATGCGGCTTCTCGCATCGAATCTGAGCGTTTGAGGGTTTCTCCGCCGGTCCGGCCCGTACGACGCTCCTCTGCAACGAGATGCGAACAGGTGCAGGGAGATGACGCCAGCCTGGCCAGGCAGGTGGCCAGGCGAGATTTCGGGGGGGTGGCCAGGCGGGATGACGAGCCGGGACGGGGGGGACCACGGTCGTAGGTGACGAGAACTCGAACAGAAGGTGCCGAAGGTCGTAGCGCGAAGCTCCGGTGCGGGCGGTGTAGGCCTCTCATGGGCTGGCCGCCGACGTTCAAGGGCTTGTACCATTCGCGATGGAGGCTCTGACCGACTATGCACCGCCACGGAGGACGAGAACCGCGCGACCTCGGGGAACGACTGCCGCGCGGAGAGATCAGTGCCGAGCGAGTACGGCTGGCCTCCTTCCTTGGAGATGAGGGCGCCCGCTTGGCGCTACGCATCGACAAACCGGAGACCCCGGCAGACCCCTCCTCTTGGGTGGCGGCGCTTCGCGAGTATGGAGGGGACGAAGCCTACGTCCGCGCGGCGCTGGCCGGTTGGATCCTGATGCAAGAGCGACGGTTGGCGTGTGAGCGGGTGATCGCTCCCCAACAACGCGATGAGAGTCGAGAACTGGTACGAGTGATCCAGGACTGGATACTCTGTCCTTGCGAGCGTCATGCCGACGCGGCCTCAGAAGCGGCCTTCCGGGCCCGCGCCCGGGGCTGGGCACTCATCGACGAGCGGGGGGAGTCGCCCGTCTCCATCGAGAGAATCCGCAGGTGGGCATGGTTCGTGCTCATGGCGTGCCACGATCCCGAGGTCCGTGGTGGATGTCTCGAGACCTCGCGTTTCCGCGCCTACATTGCCGAGAACCTCCTGCCTTGGGTTCTCGGACATGAGAGCCCCCCGCGTGACGGATCCCAAGACCGGAGCCCGGGTCAAGCGGTGTGGCGAGGAGATGGGGAATCGTGTCCTGGATCACCAAGGTGGACGTTATCGACCGCATCCTCAGGCACCGGCGGGAGAGGGGGGTCCTCTCGCCCTTCGAGCCATGAGGCCACCCGCGAGCGGTTTGCAGTGCCAAGCATGAACCGGGAGACCTCCGGATCGGGAGGGACGGGCTCCGTCTGCCCTGCGGTCGTCTCGAGGCCCTTTCGGACCCTTCCAGGCCGGTCACGCCAGCGCTACACTGCCCTTCGGTGGCCCTCCCGCACCTTCGCGCGAGGGCTTGGAACGTGAACGGGAACCCAAACGGCGTGCGCGAGGCCCGGTACCATCGTCAGGGGGCATTCAATTCCCTATACGCAGAACATCGAGACGAGGAGGGAGATGGCAAGCCCCACGAGAATCCCGAGGAGCCAGTACCGCGCCATGTGGCTGGAACTCACACTTGGTCCCCCCTCTTCCCTACGTGCCAACATGGGGTGAGACGGTTCCCTGTCCGAGCTCAGTGTAGCGTGGCCGAGGTGAATCCCCCTGAGCACGTCTCCTCTCCCCCTCCCGGTCGGCTCACCGCATGGCACGAGTTGGAGATCCTCGAGAAGGCCGATCGATGCCGGGCTCCCGGCGAGATCGGCGCCCGGTCAACCCCTCCGGGGGGACGTCACTCACTCCCCTATCCGCCCGATCGACGGACCTCGAATCCGCGGGCTCGGAGCGCCTCCCCGATCCGGTCTCGGTGCGCCCTTCGCCCGTTTCCGGCAGGTGCAACGCGCCCGCGGCCGGCCGCACGACGGGCACGTCGGCCCCGACGCCGACGACCACACCGTCCGGCTCGCCTCGCCCATCGTCACTTGGGCAGGTTACCCAGGTAGCGGTAGAGGTCGGAGTCGGGGTCGATCACCAGGGTCGTGTTCTTCCCGATGGTCTTCTCGTAAGGTGCCTGACCCCGGTTTTCCGGTTGCTGCTTATCCGGTTGACGCAACAGCCTACCAGATGTAGTGTCCCGTGCCATGACCATCGTCTCACCGCGTTCGCTGCTGGATTTCCAGCAGATGTTCCCTGACGAGCGCTCGTGTGCGGCCTACTTGGTGGCACTCCGTTGGCCGGAGGGGTTCGCGTGCCCGGCGTGCGGGTCGGAGTCGCACCACTCGTATCCGGACCGACGAGTGCTCGTCTGTCGAGCCTGCCGGAAGCACGTTCGGCTCACGGCGGGAACGATGATGCACCGCTCCAGGCTCCCTCTCCTCATGTGGCTCCATGCCGCCTTCTTGGTGACGACGCTCACCCCCGGCATTTCGGCTGTTCAACTCCGCAAACAACTTGGTCTGAAGCGATACGAGACGGCGTTCCAACTTCTTCACCGAATCCGGTCTGCGATGGTCGCATCGGGGCGTGAGCGGCTTCGGGGAACCGTAGAGGTCGATGAGAGCCTGATCGGAGGCGTCCATCTTGGCGGGACGCGAGGGAGATCGACGGAGAGGAAGACCCTTGTCGCAGGCGCAGTGGAGGTGCGCAAGGCGAAGAAGCGGGGCCAGCGGATGGCGGGCCGGATCCGACTGCGGGCGGTTGTTGACGCCAGCGCCGCATCGCTCGGGGGATTCCTCGAGGACCACGTCTTCCCGGGAACCACGATCCTCACCGATGGCCACATGGGCTACCACCGCGTCTCTGCGCAGGGCTACGACCACCGGCCTGAGACGGCCGCGACCCTGCCTCTCATCCATCGCGAGTTCGCAAACCTCAAGACGTGGCTGCGCGGCACCCACCACGACCGGGTCGAGCGGCAGCATCTTCAGGCCTACCTGAACGAGTTCACGTTCCGGCACAACCGCCGCTTCTGGCCGTTCAGCGCATTCCGTCGGGTTCTGGAGCTTGGATTCCAAGCACCGGCATCGACGTACAGGGAGATGTACTCCACGGACGAGTTCGGGACCGGCATCCATCCCCGCTGACCACAACATCTTGGGGTGTGTTGCGCTAACCGGATAAGCAGCTTTCCGGTTTGTGCTCCCCTGTACAGGGGGTCCTAGTCCGCCCCCTTCGGGAAGCGATCTCCCGTGTAGAGCTTCGGCCCGCCCTTGCTGTATGCGTAGGCCACACGCAGCACCGTCGCCGTATCGTGCGGCTTGCCGATGATCTGCATCCCGATGGGCATGCTCTGGGGGCTCAGACCTGCAGGAACGCTCATCACCGGGCACCAGTTCAGGAAGTTGAACGGGATCGTGTAGAGGCTCCCACCCAGCCGGTGGAATCGCCGGTCGCCGTCCACGATCTCCGCCCCGGCCTTGGTCGGATCCCAATCCGCCGGGATGTGGCTCGTGGGCATGGTCGGCGCGAGCACGACGTCGTAGCCCTTCCGCCAGGCCTGCTCGGCCAGGGCCTTGTAGAGCTTCTTGGTGTAGGCCTCGGCCTCGCCGAGCTGCACGTTTCCGTAGCCTCCCGCGACCGCCTTGTCGACGAAATACTTGAAGTAGCTCGTCATCTGGTCCTGCTTGCCGACGTAGCTGGCGAACATGCCCCCCATCGCCCCCGCGAGCGCGACTTTGTAGAATTCGGCCGCGATGTCGTCGGGCGTGGTCCCGAAATCGAAGTCCAGCACGTCCACGGTCGCGCCCTGGGCCCGAAGCACCGCGATGGCGCTGTCCATCGCCTTGGCGACGTCCGGCGAGGGCTCGGTGATACCCATGCCCCCGAGGTACGCGATCTTCATGCCCTCGATCGGCGCGTAGGACAGGGGGTACGTCGGCGAAGGCGCGACGTTGAGCGACGTCTCGGCGGGGCCGTCGATCACGTTGTACATCAGCACGGTGTCCTGGAAGGTCCGAGCCATCGGTCCCGATCCCGAAAAACTCGAGAAGGGCAGGTCCGTGTGCACGTAGCCGAAGGCCGGCTTCAGGCCGTAGAGCCCGTCGAACGCGCAGGGGATGCGGATCGACCCGCCCATGTCGGAGCCCGTCGCGAGCGTGCAGTACCCGGCCGCCAGGGCCGCGCCGGACCCGCCCGAGGATCCGCCGACGGCGTACTTCAGGTTCCACGGGTTGCGCGAAGTGCCCCAAGCACGGGTGCTGGTCACGAAGTTCAGGTAGAACTCGGGCGCGGTCGTCTGGAACACGGGAATCGCTCCGGCCGCCTTGAGCTTCGAGACGAGGACGTCGGCGTGGTCCTTGGGCGGGTCGTTCTTGTGGATCAACGAGCCACTCGTCACGACCCACCCCTTGTCGTGGTGCTCGTCCTTCACCCCGACGGTGATGCCCTCGAGCGCACGGTACGTTCCATCGCGGTAGCGCCGGGCCGATTCCTCGGCCAGTTTCCGGGCGTGGTCCCAGTAGGCCACGGTGACGGCGTTGACCTTCTCCTCCGTGCGATCGTACTCGGCCCGCTGCGCCTCGAGCACGTCCACCGGCGAGATGACCCCGCTCCGGAAGAGCTCGAGTTGGAGTGTCGCCGGCATGTACGCCAGCTCGCGTTGCGTGAACTCCGCGGCGCGTGCGTGGCCCGTCAGCCCCACACAGATCACCGCCCCCAGCAAGACCAGTCGTGCGATCCTCGTCATGACACCATGCTCCTCGATTCGGCTGGGCACCCGGCCCAGGGACGTACCTGCGATTTGGACAGGGCACCCTATGCATGAGCCCGGCGTTTCGCGCCGGCACGCCCCCCGGAATCCATGGTTCCATACGATTCCTGCAGGGAATCCGTGCCGCCTACCGCCCCCCCCCTCCGCACGCCCCGACTGGAGGG
>JAUXCH010000198.1 GCA_030618975.1 Planctomycetia bacterium | reverse complement strand
TCGCCTGCGCGTCGCGGACGCCTCCCCACCCCGTTCGGACGTCGTTAGACTCCCGATTCGAAGATGCCTGCGCTGCGAGGAGGCGGACGATGCGTGCAGTGGTGATCCGTGAGCACGGAGGGCTCGACAAGCTGCTCCTGGAGGAGCGGCCGGTGCCCGTGCCCGGCCCCGGCGAGATCCGGGTCCGCGTGCGTGCCGCCGGCCTGAACCACCTCGATACGTGGGTCCGGCGCGGGGTGCCCGGCCACACGTTTCCGTTGCCCATGGTGCCCGGGTGCGACGGCGCGGGAGTCGTCGATGCGCTGGGCCCCGGCGTCGACGGGCCGTCGGTCGGGGAGCGCGTGCTCGTTGCCCCGGGCTACTCGAGCCTCCACGACCGCGAGACGGCCAGCGGCCTGCACCAGCTGTCGCCGGGCTACGGGATCTTCGGCGAGATGCGGGACGGCACCGATGCCGAGTACGTCGTGGCCCCGGAGGAGAACGTCCTGCCGCTCCCCGAGAGCGTCCCCTTCGACGTCGCCGCCGCGTTCCCGCTCGTCTACCTGACCGCGTGGACGATGGTGGTGCGGCGCGCCCATCTCCAGCCCGGGGAGTCGATCCTCGTCCACGCGGCGGGAAGCGGCGTGTCCACCGCGGCCGTCCAGATCGCGCGCCTGTGCGGCGCCGGCCGCGTCCTCGCCACCACGTCCAGCCCGGAGAAGGCAGCGCGCGCGCGCAGCCACGGGGTCGACGAGGTCATCGACTACTCGGAGGAGGACTGGCCCCGCCAGGCGCGCCGCCTCGCGGGCGGAGGCGTCGACGTCGTGATCGACCACGTCGGGCAGGCCACGCTCGACGGATCGCTGCGGTGCCTCGCGCGTGGGGGGCGCGTCGTCACCTGCGGCGCGACGACGGGTCCGAAGGCGTCGGTGAACCTGAACCTCCTGTTCTTCAAGTCGCTCTCGCTCCTCGGTAGCACGATGGGCAGCCTCGGTGACGTCCATCGGTGCCTGGCGCTCGTGGCGTCCGGGGCGCTCAACCCGATCGTGGCCGACGTGCTCCCCCTCGCCGAGGTCGCCGAAGCGCATCGCCGCCTCGAAGCACGTGAGGTCTACGGGAACCTCGTGCTGGTCCCCGATGAGGAGTGAGCCATGGCCTACGAGACGATCCGGCTGGCGGTGGACGATGCGGGCGTCGCGCGGTTGACGCTGGCCCGGCCCGCTACGAAGAACGCCCTGAACCGGACGATGGTCGACGAGATCCACGCGGCACTCGACGAGCTCGAGGGACGCGACGACGTCCGGGCCCTGGTCTTCGACGCGGAGGGCGGCAAGGCGTTCGTGTCGGGCGCCGACATCTCCGAGCTGAGAGACCGCCGTCGCACCGACGCATTCCAGGGGATCAACGCGTCGCTCTTCGCGCGGATCGAGGCCTTCGGGCGGCCCACGGTGGCCGCCATCGTGGGGTATTGCCTCGGAGGCGGTCTCGAGCTCGCGATGGCTTGCGACTTCCGGGTGGCGGGTGCGTCGTCGCGTTTCGGGCAGCCGGAGGTCGGCTTGGGCATCATGGCCGCGGCCGGCGCGACGCGGCGGCTGCCCGCGCTCGTCGGCATCGCCCAGGCGCGCCGGCTCCTCTTCAGCGGGGCGATCGTGGACGCCGAGGAGGCGGAGCGCATCGGTCTCGTCGATCGGGTCGTTGCGGACGACGCCGTGCCCGCGGCCGTCGACGAGCTGCTCGCGCCGATCCTGAAGCAGGCGCCGGAGGCCGTGCGGCGCACCAAGGCGGCACTGCTCGCCTGGATGCACGGGGCCGGCGAGGAAGCCCTGCGGCGCCTCGACGACGCCACGCAAGCGGGGCTCTTCGAGCATCCCGACAAGTTCGCCCGCATGGACGCCTTCCTGGCCCGTCCGAAGCGTCCGAACCGCGGCTGAAGGCGCCGTACGAGGCAGCCGATCCTTCCCATCAGGGCTATCCTGTACGACCTCGTCGTGTGCCGGCGCGTCGAGTGGGAGTGATGCCATGAAGGCCACCGAGATCGCCACTTCGGGCCTCGTCCTGCTCGCGCTGCTCTGCGTCGCCGGGTGCGCGGGGGGGCCGGGACACACACGAGCCGCCGGCACACTGGCCGGAACGGGCGCCGGCGCGCTGATCGGCGCCGCGGCCTCGCCGTGCAATCGCGCCGGCGGCGCCGCCGTCGGCGCCGTGATCGGCATGCTCGCCGGGTCGATGGCCGGCGAGGGTCTCGCCCAGGACCAGGAGCGGTCGGGCTGCTACGACTGCCCCCCGGCCTGTGATCCCTGCCCCCCCTGCGACCCGTGCGACCGCTGCGACGAGTGCCAGCCGCAGCCCTGTCCGCGCCAGGGCATGGTGCGCTACGGCCCGGCCGGGCCGCCTCCGCCGGGCTACTACTACGTCGGCCCCTACTACGCCCCGTGTCCGCCCCCCTGCCGGTAGTGACCCGTCCGCCCTGGTAGGTTCGTCCCTCCTCATGGGGAGCGGACAGCGATGAGCATCGAACGAGTCGTCGTGCTGGGTGCGGGGACGATGGGGCACGGGATCGCGCAGATCGCGGCGCAGGCGGGCTGCCGGACCGTCCTCTTCGACGTGGACGCCGCGGTCGTCGCCGGGGGGCTCGCGAAGATCGCAGCCGATCTCGAGAAAGGCGTGGCCCGCGGCAAGGTCGAGGCCGCCGACCGCGACGCGATCCTCTCGCGGCTCGAAGCCGCCGACGGCGACCTGGCCGCGGCCGTGTCCGGGGCCGACCTCGTCGTGGAGGCGGTTCCCGAGCGGCTCGACCTGAAGTGCTCGATCTTCGAGTCGCTCGGCCGGTCCGCACCCGAGACCGCGATCCTCGCTACGAACACGTCGTCGCTCCCGATCACCCGCATCGCCTCCGCGAGCGGGTGCGCCGAGCGGGTCGTGGGCATGCACTTCTTCAATCCCGTCCCTCGCAGCGCCCTGCTGGAGCTCGTCCACACGGACGCCACCTCGGCCGAGACGATCGAGACGCTGCGCACGTTCGGCGAGCGGATGGGCAAGACCGTGATCGTGGTGAAGGACTCGCCCGGGTTCGCCACGACCCGGCTCGGGGTCGTCCTGGCGCTCGAGGCGATGCGCATGGTCGAGGAAGGCGTCGGCTCGGCCGAGGACGTCGACAAGGCGATGGAGCTGGGCTACCGCCATCCGATGGGGCCGCTCAAGGTGACGGACCTCGTGGGTCTCGACGTCCGGCTCGGCATCGCCGAGCACCTGGCCGAGGCTCTCCCCGGCGGGCGGTTCGAGGTGCCCGACATCCTGCGGCGCCTCGTGCGCGAGGGCAAGCTCGGGAAGAAGAGCGGCCAGGGCTTCTACGACTGGTCCGAGAGCTGAGCACCCTCAGTCGGACAGGCCCCAGAGGACCCAGGCCGCCCAGTACCGCGGTGCGTGCCAGTGGGTCCCGGGTGCTCCGCGGATCTCGCGCTGGGCTCTCCGGAGTGCCTCGGCGGTGCCGACGCCGGGCTTCTTCCACTCCCGGTGGAAGTGCCGCATGAGCGCGGCCGTCGCCTCGTCGTCGACGCGCCAGAGACTGGCGACGACGCGGGGCGTACCGGCGCACATGAAGGCACGGGCGAGGCCCAGCATGCCTTCGCCGCGTAGGGTCCGGCCGAGCCCGCTCTCGCAGGCGGAGAGCACGACGAGGTCCGCGGGAAGGTGGAGGTGCATGATCTCGGCGGCGGTGAGGAACCCGTCGTCCTCGGCCGTCGGGGTGAGGGCCAGCCCCGAGAGGGAAGGCACGGCGGCGTTCACGGAGCCGTGGCAGGCGAAGTGAACGGCCCGCCAGCGCTTCGTCTCGGAGAGCGCCGTCCGGAAGCGGGTTTCGCTCGCGTCGCGGCCCAGGAGCACGAGGTCCTTCCGCGTGGCGATGCCTTTCACCTCGCCTTCGGCCTCGGGGAGCGGGTGCAGGAGGCTGCCCCCGTAGAGCCGCATGGCGTGGCCCTCCGCGTGATCGCGGTAGTCGGGCGCGCCGAGCGCCAGGAGTCGCTTCCCCGTGCGCTTGCGCTCCGCGGTGAGGAGTCGATGCACGGTGCCCGAGGGCACCAGTACGACGCGTGCGCTGCGCGGAAGATCCGCCGAGATCTCCATCAAGTAGTCGAACGGCACGTACGTGAGCGGCCCGTCCGGGCTCACCCGCAGCGTGCTCGTCGTGGGCGCGAGGCCGAGCGGATCCAGCACGAGCGAGGCCAGGTGGGCCGCGTCCTTCGAGGGGTCGGACGTGGAGGACCAGTGCGCGGCGAGGCGGTCGCAGGCGGCCTGGATCACCTCGGCCTTTCCGAGATCGACCCAGCGGGGTGTTCCGTTCCTCGTCACCACCTGGGCGCCGACGTCGTCGCCGACGAATGCGTAGGCGACGAAGACGTCGGTCGGCGACAAGGAGCGCTTCATCTGCTCGAGCGTGACGACCGCCACGCGGTGCACCACACCGGTGCGCCGGCCCTCTCGCTCGATCGTCTCCAGCACCGATCGATGGTCCCGGCGCGCCTGTGTCCAGGCCTCGCCCGTCTCACGAATGGCATCCAGATTGCCGTCGGCCCGAGCGGCCAGATGCCGACTCTGGGCGGAGACGATCGCCGTCCGTGCGGCCCGTTCTCGGGCCCGCTGATCGGGAGAGAACCCGACGTCGCCGACCGCACCCGCTCCGCCGAGCGCCGCGGCAAGCGCCCTTGCACGACTCCGCTCGAGCACGCGGAAGAGCGTCGCGCGATTCCCGCCTGCGAGGGCGCACCGCAGGGCGACCTCGACCACGCGGCCGTGCTGCTCCCGGGCGAACGCCGCCTCGTTGTCGCCGAGGCCCACGTCGAGGAGGTCGAACAGGTCCATCGCAAGCGAGGCGTCGGCCGTCGCCTTCTCGACCTGGTCGCACGCCAGCCGCGCCTCCGCCAGGCTGCGATGAGCGTCGACCTGCAGCGTGAGCACGTCGAGCCCTAGGCCCGCGGCCAGCGCCTTTCCGGCCTCCTGTATCGCCTTCTCGCATCGCGGGGGATCGTGACCCAGCAGCGCGTCCGCGCGGCCCTGCCGGGCCCACGCGGCTTCGAGTGGGAAGGACTCCGCGTGCTCCAACGCGCTCGTGTACTCGCGCAGCGCGTCCTCGAAGTGCCCTTCCGTCTCCGCCAGCTCTCCCAGGCTGAGATGCACCTGCGACAGCCCGAGCTCGTCTTCGAGCTTCATCCGGATCGTGTGCGCGGCCTGCAGTTTCCCTCGGGCTTCGGCGAGTCGTCCGAGGTCGGCGAGCGCCACGCCGAGACCGTGCAGAGCGCATGCCTGCGCATCCAGATCGCCCTCCGGCACGCCGGATGCGAGGAGTTCGTGTAGTGCCAGCGCCCTGTCCGGCTCGCCGAGGTCCACGTGGAGCGAGGCTCGCACCGCCAGCAGGTAGGCCAGGACGTCGTCGGCATCGCGGTCTTTCAGCAGGGACGCGGAGCGATCGCAGGCGGCGAGCGCATCGGGCCACGCCCCACGCTGGGCGTAGGCGATGGCCGCCGTGACCAGCGTGTGCGCGGCGTCCGCGTGCTCCCCCGCCTCCAGGAGACCACGCTCCGCGCTCTTCAGGTGCTCGAGAGCCTCCTCGAACTCGCCCAGTTGCACGAGCACCCCGCCGATGTCGGACTCGGTCCGCGCGGCCCGGTGTCCCGCGCCGACCCGGATCTGGACCTCGACCAGGCGCCGCGCGCAACGCAGGAGGTCGTCGTAGGCGTGGTCTGCGCTGGAGGCCCCGAACCAGCAGCGGAGGGCGTACTCGAGCTCCGGCAGGTAGTTCGCGCTTGCCGACTCGTCCGCCAGGGCCTCGTAGCGCGCCCGCGCCTCGGTGTGCCGGCCGGCCTCGTTCAGCACGTCGGCAGTCTCGAGCGCGGCCCGGATCCGGTCGCGACGGTCGGCCGGCGCGTCGTCGGCGTACGTTCCGGAGCCGATGGCGAGGAGCAGCAACAGGAGGAGGAACGCTGCGGTACGGCGCGCGCCGGGTCTCTCGATGGCCGACATGGGCACATCCTATGCACGGAGACGCGGAGGACCGGCGCCTTGCCCGCTCGTGCGGCTCGCGGGTAGGCTTCTTGGGCCAGGGTGGGGGATGCGATGCCGGACCTGAAGGTCACGATCCGTCAACTCGAGAGCCGCCGCGGGCGCGCGCCGGACCTGGGGTTCGAGGCGACGCTCGAGAATGCGACGGACAGGGAGGTGCTCGTCCGGCTGCCGGCCCTCAGGGCGCCGTCCCTCGTCTTCGAGGTCGAGACCGCCGAGCGCGAGTTCGTGCCCCTGGGTCCGCCGCCGCTGCCGCCCCGGGAGGAGAAGGACCGCCTGATCGGGCCGGGCGACCACGTGGTGATCGGCTACCGGGGCTTCCTGGACCGCACCCTCGTCCCGGGCCGCTACCGGATCCGCTTCCACGCGACGTACCCGCTGCTGGACGGCGAGCCCGACGACCCGTTGGAGAGCGAGTGGCTCGACTTCGAGGTCCGGGAGGAGATCCCGGCCGTGCCGGAGGGCGGATTCCACCACAAGCCGTGGTACGAGCGGATCTGGGAGTTGATCCTGCGCATTCTGGAGCGCATCTTCAAGTGGACGTGCCGCAGGACCTTCAGCGGCGCCGTGGACGAGGCCCGCACGCAGACGATCACGACAGGCAGCAAGTCCACGTGTGCCGGAGGTGCCACGGAAGCCGCCGAGTGCGCGTCGCGCGTGGGACTCTACAGTTGGCACGCTGCCTTCGATCTGCGCCTCTCCGAGTCCGCCTGCCGGGCGGACGTGACGGTTCGCATCAGCTGGAAGAAGGACCCCGCGGCGGCGTACGACCCGAACCTCACCTACATTGCGGGCAAGATCACGCAGTGCTGGGACGACAGGTTCCGGCTCTGTCACGACGGGGACTGCTGTCCCGAGGGGGGGTATCGCATCCGCGTTGCCGTGGTGTTCGTCCACGACGCGCCGGCCGACGCGCACCACGACGTGACGTTCGGGAACCAGACCACCGACATGCACGTCTGGTCCACGGCCGGGCTGTACGTGGATCACGAGTTCGGCCACATGCTGGGTCCGGCGGACGAGTACTGCACCGTCGACGGCGTGGCCCATTGCGCGCCGAACCTCGGGACCAACATCATGAACGCCAGTAGCAGGGACTGCGAGGCGGTCCACTTCGAGTGGATCCGAACGAAGGCAGAGTCCCTGCTCGGCGGAGCCTGTACCGTGATCCCCAAGGCGTACAACTGTCCGGGCGCGCCGCCGTCCTGACCGAGTGGGGCCGTGCTTCAGGCGACGCAGCCGAGCGCGCCGCTACGGCCAGACGTGGTGCTCGATGTCCCAGGGTTGCGAAGGACCGTCTCGCTGCGCGACGATCTCATAGACCGACCACCCGGTCGTTCCGGACATGAGCAGAGTCTCGTAGTCGAGGAAGACCTTGCTCACGGCCCGAGTCGCCGTGTAGTCGGCCGACGTGACGCCGCCGCTCCCGTCGGTATCCACCGTCACCATCACGCTGGACGCCGCGGGGTCGATCTCGTACTCCGCCGTGCCTTCGTCGGACGGCCCGGGCGGCACGTCGATGACCGCTCCGCCCACGTCCTGCTTCAGCCAGAGCTTGGGGCGGGGCTTCTTGTCGTTCAGGAACCGGACGCGACGAGGCGCCGGGGGAGGCATCGGGGAGGCGCCACCTGTTCCCTTCTCGCGCTCGCCGCAGCCCGCCGTCGGCAGGGCGAGGCCCAGGAGGCAGAGGAGTGAGAGGCTGGCCACGGCCAGACGGCCCCACACGAGACCCATTCTACGATTCGACATCATGTCGTTGCTCCCCACCTCGACGGGCCGATCTCGTTCGACACCGGACTGCGAAAGCATGCCAAATCCCCACGCTGGGGGCCAGGGATGTCTCGGAGGGAGGGGGCGGTGTTCCGCGCCCGGGTCCGGCCCGACGATGTCGGGGAACGCGGGGATCGCGTCGGGGTACGACGCCAAGCCGGCCCGGACCCGGGCGTCCCGGCGTCACGGCGCTGAGCATCCCCGTCGTACTCGTGGC
>JAUXCH010000963.1 GCA_030618975.1 Planctomycetia bacterium | reverse complement strand
GCGAGGGGGTCCGTCTCGAGGGCTGAGAGCGTCGGCGAGCGCTCCCCGGGTCAGTCCTCCGTCGGCGGGACCTCGCTGGCCTTCTGCCAGAGCAGGGCCCTCGCCGTGTCGAGCGTCGCGTTGCTCACGACCTGCACGATCGGCAGCTCGTTGCGTGCCGCGCCCTCGTCGTCGATCACGCCCTCGTTGAGGTACAGCTCGCCGCGCTCGTCCACGTACCACATCCTGTAGCCGGAGACCCCGGGCTCCAGGGGTCGGGCCACCACGGAGAAGTGCCGTGTCGCCAGGTCGGCGTCGATCGGCTTCTCGGAGCCGTCCGGCGCGATGGCGACGACGCCCGGGCCGAGGCGCGCGTGGGGGAGGAGCACGTCGATGCGATAGCCGTCCATCTTCACCCACGGCACGCCGTCCGTCTCGGTCACCTCGAGATCCTCGAGCAGGCCGGCGCCCGCCAGATCGCCGACGAAACCGTAGTGTCCCGACGTCTCGTGAAACTCGATCTGGCGCTTCCCGAGCGCGAGGAGGGCGTCCCGGGCGAGATCCTCGCGACCCACGATCCGCCGCGCCGCCTGGAACGTAGGCCAGATCAGGACGGCGACGGCGGCCACGCAGGCCAGGATGACGAGGAAGAAGAAGCCCAGCCGCTCGCTGCGGCGACCGGAGAGAGCCGGACGGGGAGGGGGTTCGAGGTCGGTCTGCATGCCTGCCGGGGGCGGCCGTGAACCGCGCGCCGCTCCCATCCGTATACTCCACTCGTGAAGCGTACGCACGTGTCGATACCGGAGCATCCGGACCGGCCGGGGGAGGCGCGCCTCGACCCGCGGACGCGGATCACGTTCGAAGGGACCCTTTTCAGCTGGTTCGCGGCCCTCTTCTCCCTGGCCGCCCTCCTGCTGGGCGAGAACCTCGTCCTCCTCATGGGCTGCACCGCGCTCTGCTGCGGCCAGGCAGCGCGCCTCTTCGCGCGGCGCAACCTGGCCGGGCTCCGGATCGGACGCAGTGTGCCGGCCCGGGGACGCGTGGGCACCGCCCTGCCGCTGACGTACGAAGTCGTGAACGAACGGGAGCGCGCGGCCGTCGGGGTGGAACTCGAGGATCGCTGCGGACGGAGCGCCCGACCCGCGACGATCCAGGTCGCCTTCACCGGGATCGGGGCGGGAAGCCGCGCGCGCGAGACCACCGAGCTCACCTTCACCCGTCGCGGTCGCCACGTCCTGCGCGAGATCCACGTCCGGAGTCGCTACCCGCTGGGTGTGTTCGTGGCCTCCTCGCGCGTGTCGACGGGCGGCGAGGTCCTCGTCCGGCCCAGGGAGGGACGGGCGACCGCCGCCCTGAAGGCGTGGCTCGGCGGTGCGTCCAGGGCCCAGGTCAGGCCGAGCTTCCTCGTGCAGGGCGACGACGTGTTCCACGGGGTGCGCGAGTTCCGGCCGGGGGACGACCCGCGGCGCATCCACTGGAAGACGACGGCCCGGACCGGGACGCTCGCGGTCATGGACTGGCACCGTGAGCAGGGCCGCGACCTCGTCGTCCTCCTCGGCCGCGGCCAGGGAGCGGGCTACCGCACGCTCGAGTCGTTCGAGCACGCGGTGAGCGCCGCCGCGACGATCTGGCGCGCCGCGCACGCGGCGGGCATCTCGGCGCGACTCGAGCTCGGCAGGCAGCCGAACCGCGGTAGCCACGGTCTCGCGAGGCTCGGCACCGGGCTCGACGCGCTGGCCACCGTCCGGGCCCAGGGCGGACGGCGACCCCGCGCGGCCGCGAAGCGTCTCGGCCGCACGCCCGGGAACCGCATCGTGCTCTACGT
>JAUXCH010000329.1 GCA_030618975.1 Planctomycetia bacterium | reverse complement strand
CGGCGAGCCCGCCCGAGGAGGAGGAGGCCGCGGCCGACAAGCCGGTCTTCGGGGGCTACGAGGAGGGCTGGCCGCCGCCGCAGCCGTTCTCGCTGGTCGACAGCCTGCCGCGAGCGGACACGCCTCCGCCGAAGCCCGGACCGAAGCCCGGGCCGACGCCACCGCGGGCGGACACGCCGAAGCCGAAGTCCAAGCCGACGGCACCGCGGGCGGACACGCCGAACCCGCCTCCTTCCCCGCCTCCCGAGCCCCCGCCTTCCCGGCGTGACGGGAAGCCGCAGGCGCCCGGCACGGGCACCCCGCCGCGTCCGCGTCCGCCGGTCCCGTCGTTCGGCGAGGTCGACTTCGGCGAGGAGCTGGTCCGCCAGCTCCATCGCGCGCCGTTCTTCGTCATCTCGGTCGCGCTGCACCTGCTCGCCGTCTTCATCCTCAGCCTGCTGCAGGTCCCCCCCGACGCCCACGCGGAGGAGGTCGCGCACGGCACGCTCCTCGCCACCGTCCAGGACGACGCGGACCTCGAGCGCTTCGACGACGACGTACTCCTCCCCGACACGCCGCTGTCGGATCTGCCCGACATTGCCCTGCCCACGCTGCCCGAGGACGAGCCGGACCCGGAACCTCCGCCGGAGGGCGGCGAGGAGCTCGCGCCGCTGGGGGACGACGCCCCCCTGCCCTTCACGGTCGGGATGAACCCGACCCTCAGCTCCACCCGGTCGTCCACGGGGCGGAAGCAGAGCCGCCTGTCACCGAGCGAGATGACGAAGAGCTTCGCAGGCGGGGAGGCGCGTACCGCGAACGAGCGCGCGGCCGACTACGTCCGCGGTGAGCTCGGCCGCGGCACGGGGCACGAGGGCGATCCCCTCGGCAAGCTCATCCGATCCGACATCCTCGTCGTTCGCGGCACGTTCGACCACATCGGCAAGGTGCTCGACGCTCTCAAGCTCCCCTACCTGCTGGTCCCTGCGCGGTCGATGGCGCTGTCGAAGGCGCCCGACCTGTCCCGCCACAAGGTCGTCTTCTGGAACTGCGGCGAGTCCCTGCCGCGAGATCAGCAGCTCGTCGCCACGCGCCGACTCCGCACGTTCGTGAAGAAGGGCGGCTATTTGTTCACCACGGACTGGTCCGTCTCGAACGTGTTGAAGGACGCTTTCGAGGGCTACGTCGGGACGAACGGTCCCCGGCGTCCGCTGCCCGAGACCGTCGTCGACATCCGGCCCGCACCGGGACAGGCCGGGCACGAGCTTCTCGAGGGCGTCTTCCGGCCCGGCGTGCAGGGCCGCTGGTGGTTGGAGCAGGCCTCGTTCGACGTCCTGCCCCTCAGGCACGACGTGAAGGTCCTGATCGAGAGTCCCGACCTCGCAAAGATCTACAAGCGCAGCCCCGCGGTCGCCGTGACGTTCAAGTACGGACGCGGCCGAGTGCTCCACGTGATGGGGCACTACTTCCAGGAAGCGGGCAACCTCGCCGGCACGGTGAGCGCGCAGCGCCTGGCGCTCAACTTCGTCCTCATGCGCCTGGCCAAGATCCGACGCCGCTGAGCGCATCGGGGGCGCATCGGGGTCAGGTGAAATTCCGCGCGTTTCGCGACGGATTCATGACGCGCGCGCAGGGACGCTTCGGTAGGCGCAGCTCCTCAGAGAATGGAGCGCAGTGCATTGATCAAGTCGGTTGACGCACGGTAGTTGAGGTCCTGGACGGCGCGCTCCACGGAAGGGACCGGCTCGATGTCGCCCACCATACCCAGGCCAGCACAAGCCAGGGCGCGGGTCAGGTCCTGCTCGTCCTCGTTCTGGAGGATCTCCACGAGGGGCGCGACGGCGCGGTGGCCGCCGATGCTGGCGAGCGCAAGCACGACCTGGCGCTTGAGGCTTTGGGTCTTGGCCTGTTCGAGTTCATCGACGAGGAAGTCGACGGCCGTCTTGTCCGTGCCCTCGAGTACGGGGTTGCCGAGCAGGCCCAACGCGAGGGCCATCTGACGACGCAGCTTCTCGGAGGATCGCTCACACATGCCTTCGGTGATGCTCGTCACGACCTCGGGAGTCGCGTTGCCCATGAGTCCGAGCCCGAGGCCCGCGTAGCCTCGAAGCGTCGCGTCGTAATTGCGATCCGCGACGATCGCGCGCAGTGCGAGCATGCTGTCTTCGTCCCTGGCCATGCCGACGGCGGTGCAGAAGGCCGCACGGCATTTCTTCCCTTGCCTGATGTCGGTCACACCGCCCCGCAGGATACGGAAGGCGGATTCTCTGAACCCCAGGTATCTACCGCCTGCATTCGCGTTGCCCACCTCGCGCAGGATCAAGCCCAGCGCCATGGCGCCAAACGGCCGGTGCCTGTAGGAACCCCCCTCGGCGATCTCCAAGATCCTCTCGTCCGCCTGGGTGTGGACGAGCACATGCGTCGACCCGGAACGGACATCGTCGACGAGCAGGTACGCAAGGCTGATCAGAGCGAAGTTCTTCGTGCTCGTGTCCTTGAGCCTGTCGTATTGCGTGAGCAGCACTGCGGCGATGCGCTCGCGGTCGCTTCGCTCCACATGCCGACTCAGAAGGCCGAGGCCGATGGCGGCCGATCGCTTGACGTTCTTCGGCATGCCACGCCGCGCTGTGAGCACGGCTGCGAGCGTGTCGATGTCCTCGCCGGTGCCGATCCGGCCGAGCGCGTGCGCCGCGTACGCTCGGATCAGGCCGTTGACACTTGCTTCGTAGAGGCGGCCCTCGAGAGCGGCGACTGTGAGAACACCTCGCTGCTCCTTCGTGACGGAGAGGTGTGGCTGCATGCCGACGGCCATCAGCAGACCGACGCATGGATCCAGCTCGCCATGGTGTGTCGCGAGCAACTCGAAAAGGTGCCGGGTGGTGGAGCGGCCCCCCCCCGAACTGCGCGGTTGGTCGCCCAAGAGGCCGATGGCGACGGCGGCGAAGCCGCGCGTTTGGACCGGATAGGCGCCATCTTCAAACACGCGGAAGAGAAGGGCACGCACGCTGCCGAGTACGGCAGCGCTGAATCGATCCGCGGGATTCGTACGGCGGAGCAGTCCGAGACCGAGGGCGGCGCCATCGAGAACAGCTGGATCGCGTGCGCTGGCATCGTTCAGGCCACGCATGATGATCTCGACGTGCGCCGAGCTGCGGGCGACCTTCGCCAGGGCGATGTACGCAGCGGACTCGATCTCCGGGTGGAGGGGTTTCTCCAATTCGAGGACCTCGAGGAGAGGAGGGATCACGGCCGCCTGGATCCTCCTCTGCCTGGCGCGTGCCGCCTTGGACGCCCGCATCCGGTCCTCGGGGTCACTGCTGGAGGACTTGCCATCCCGACCGCTCGCGACGGCGGTACGTTCGCGAGTGCTTCTGGGTAGCACGGCCTCCGAACCGTCTCGGGAGGCCGCGGTTTCCGCGGGGTCGCCGGCGGACGCCTTTGTGTAGCGACCCACCGATGTCGTGACTTCCTCTCGGTCCCCGGCGGGTGCTTCCGCCGATCCACCCCCAGAGGCCGTTCCCTCCGATCGGTCTGGGTTGGTTGCATCCTCGACGTCGGCTACGGGGTCCGTGTCAGGGGGGCGACCCACAGAGGCGTCCGCAGCGCCGGGGCCTACAAGGACCGGGTCCTCGGATCGACCCGTCGAGGGCACCTCCTCGGAGCCTGGGGAGAGCAGGTCGACGACGAACAGGCCGACCAGCACGGCGGAGATGAGAGCCAGGACGAGTAGCGCACGTGCCATTTGATGCTCCCGCGTCGGAGATAGCATACGCCATGCGGTGTCCTCAGGGTCGATCCACGCCGCCTTCGAACTCAGGTGGCGGGGGAGGCGGCAAGGGCGAGAACGAGTAGCAACGGCTTGCCGCGCGGATGCGCCGTCCAGCGACGTCGACTTTCCTCGTTGCGACAGGTCCGGAGACGGACGTCAGCCCGTGGTTCCCGACCGGGTTGATCCTGGATCTCGAGGAGTTCCTGGGGAAACCCGTTGACGTCGTCGCCGAACGAGAACTGGATCCGCGACTCCGTGAACGCGTGCTGCGGGAAGCCCGGCCCCTGGGGAGGACGCGAGTGCGTCGATCTCGATCACATCCTCGAAGCGGTCGCGCGCGCCGGGGTCAACGCGCAAGAGGGCGAGGACACCTTCCCGGCATCCCACGCGCTCCGAGAACCGCGTCCCGGCCCCGCTCCTCCGCGCGACGGATGAGGATCTCCTGGGCGAGGCGGGGCTCCTCGCCCTCTCGGGGACGGCGCTTCGCGTAGCTCCCGTCCGGCAGCCCGTGCCAGGCCGAACCTGGATGCCGTCCCCTTGGCTGCGGACCCTCCCACCCGTCGTCGGTCTCTTCGAAGTCGGGCATCGTCACGTGCACGACCGGAGTTCTACTGTCCTGGATCCGACTGCCTGCGCGCGGCGGGGACGATCCCCGACGCGCCCGGGCCGAGACCTCAGCCCGCAAGCGAGGGATCGCCGCCTGAGGACGATAGGCCTCCATGCCGACGCTCCTGCGCGAGACCGCAACCGGGCGGGTGACACGTGAGGCAGAAATCGCTAGGATGCCGGCGTGGTCCGAACGCGCTGCCAGTGAGCGCTCGACGCGTAGGACGTGTGGAAGAGCGGTTCGTGTGTGCGGATGGTCGCCACTCCGGTCCGCAGCGATCGGGACCGTCGCATGCCGTACTGCCGGGCATCCGGAGAAAGGAGCGGCAAGACGATGGCAGGAGCAAGAAAGAAGAAGAAATCCGCGGCGAGGAAGGCGTCGCCCAAGGCGACGTACGAGCGGGCAAAGCTCGTTCTCGCGCGGATCAAGAGGGCACCGGCGGCGGGCAAGCTACGCCGCGCCGACGCGGAGGCCCTCGCCCGCCCCGACGGGAAGTCGGGACGGGGGAAGGCAGTACCCTCGAACCCCTTCACGCGCGCCGAACGCCGGCAGGTTACGGAAGGAGCCTTGAGCCCCGTAAAGAGGCCGCCGAAGTGGGTCTACGCGATGATCGAGCGGGGTGCCTCGCGCCAGGACATCCTGGCCCGGGCCTACCAGCGCCTCCAGCGGGCGCCCACGAAGGCGAACCACCTCCTGGTGCAGGGGCTCTTGCAGGAGTTCGCTCGCGTACCGCGAGGCCGCGTGAAGATCGGCAAGCTCGTCACGAATGAACGGCTCTCTCCGTTCATCAGGAAGGAGGGGTAGTCATGCCGCTGGCCTTCCTCAGCTCCGTCTACAAGGGCAACAACCAGTCCGGCTCGAGCCGGCTCTACGGCGTGCCGCAATCCTCTCGCTACAACAAGGCCACCAGCTCCTCGCTGAGCTCGGTAGGATTCTCGAGCAACATCAGCTCGGCACGGGTCAATGCTTCCACCGCTGCAGATGGCCACCTGATCCTCTTCGCGCCTCCGTTTCCCATCTTCAGCTTCCCTGACTACGACGGCTTCTTCGTCCAGATCACCAACAGGAAGAATTCGGGCTCGGATTACGACGTCGACCATCTGTCCGCACACGGCATCAACAACCGCACGACGAACATACTGTTGGCAGCTGCCAACAAGGGCGGATTCGAGATTCGGATGAGCTTTCGGGATCTATTCCTGCAGAAGTGGAAGGACGAGATCGACCCGCTGTTGGGTGGCGATGCGGATCGCGTCGGCAACCCCACGCTGACGTGGACCATGTTCCCGTCCGGCGTGAGCCACCTGAGCTCGACGCGTCGGTATCTGAAGATCTACCAGAAGCTCAACATCAACGTGCCGTGGTGGCCGGACTACGACGCAAGCATCACCTATCACCTCTACCTCTATCTCGACGGCAGTGGCCACCTGCGAGGTCACGTCGCGCGGTGGGCCTACTGGGTGGAGGGCGGCCTCAAGTCCGGGCAGATCGCGGACCAGCTCGAACCGAAGGTGATCACAGGGATGGGCGCGTTGAACAACCAGCTCGACACCGAGCTGGGCTCCTTCTCCGCGTTCACGTTCCAGGACCTGTACTACCTGCCGGGCAGACAGACGAGCCGCAAGCCGACCGGCGTCTTCAGCGGCTGGACCACGGATGACGTGACCCTCGTCCTGCAACTGTAGGCGTACGCGGGCGAGGCCGGAACCGTCCGGCCTCGCCCACACTCCCGGGG